>JBIOEF010000017.1:0-41519 GCA_044445785.1 Caulobacterales bacterium | reverse complement strand
GTCCGCGCCGCGCCGACCATCGAGGTGCGCGACGGCGTCCGCGTGCGGCGCCTGCTGACCGACGCCGCCGGCGCCGTGCGCGGGGCGCTGGCGCGGACCGATCGGGGCGAACTCATCGAGATCGTCGCGCCGGCGACCCTCATCGCCACGGGCAGCCTCGGCGGCCTCTACGCCGTCACCACCACCCCGCGCGACGTCGTCGGCGAGGGCCTGGCGCTGGCGGCGCTGGCCGGCGCGACCATCGCCGACGCCGAATTCGTCCAGTTCCACCCCACCGCCATGGACCTCGGCCAGGACCCAGCGCCCCTGGCCACCGAGGCCCTGCGCGGCGAGGGCGCACGGCTGGTGAACTTGGGCGGCGCGCCGTTCATGGACCGCTACCATCCCGCCGCCGAGCTCGCGCCCCGCGACGTGGTCGCCCGCGCCATCGAGACCGAGCGCCGCGCCGGCCGCGGCGCATACCTGGACGCCCGGGCGTCGATCGGCGAGGCCTTCCCGCACGAGTTCCCGGCCGTCTTCGCCGCCGCCATGGCTGCAGGCGTCGATCCGCGCCGCCAGCCGATCCCGGTGATCCCGGCGGTGCACTACCACATGGGCGGGATCGAGACCGACGCCGACGGGGCCGCCTCGCTCCCCGGCCTCTTCGCCGCCGGCGAGTGCGCCTCCACCGGCGTCCATGGCGCCAACCGCCTGGCCTCGAATTCCCTGCTGGAAGCGGCGGTGTTCGGCGCCCGCGCCGGACGCGCCGCCGCCCTCGCCGCCGATCCCGGCACGCAGCCGCTGCCCGCAAAGCCCGCCCCAGACCTTCCCGAGGCGGCGTTGCAAAGCCTGCGGCGGGCGATGAGCGCGGGCGCGGGCGTCGTGCGGACGGCGGCCGGCCTGCATCGTCTGCTGGCCGAGATCGCCGGCCTGGAAGCGGCGTCCGGCCAGGCCCTGCCGCTTGTCGCCGCCCGATTGGTGGCCGAGGGCGCTCTGGCCCGGCGCGAGAGTCGCGGCGCCCACTTCCGCCTGGACTATCCGGCGCTGGCCCTCCCCTGCCGCAGCCAGGTGACCCTAAGGGGCGAACCCGCCCACGCCGCGGCCTGAACGCGGTGATCCAGCCACTGCCTGACCTGATGATCGAGCCGGTCGTGCGCGCCGCCCTGGCCGAGGACCTGGGCCGCGCCGGCGACATCACTTCGCTCGCCTGCATCGAGCCGGACGCGCGGCTGACGGCGGTGTTCGCCGCGCGACAGGGCGGCGTCGTCGCCGGCCTCGCCTGCGCGCGCCTGGCCCTCCTGGCGCTCGACCCGCAAGCGAGGTTCGACGCCATCGCCGCCGACGGCGATCCAGTCCAGGCCGGCACGGTGCTGGCGCGGGTAGAGGCCAATGCGCGCGCGCTGCTCGCGGCCGAGCGGACCGCGCTCAACCTCCTTTGCCACCTCTCCGGCGTCGCCAGCCTGACGGCGGCCTATGTGGCCGAGATCGCCGGCACCGGCGCGGCGATCCTGGACACCCGCAAGACTACGCCCGGCCTTCGGGCGCTGGAGAAGTACGCGGTCCGCTGCGGCGGCGGCGTCAACCACCGCTTTGGTCTGGATGACGCGATCCTGATCAAGGACAACCACATCGCGGCGTGCGGCGGGGTCGGTCCGGCCATCCGCCGCGCCAAGGCGGCGGCCGGGCGGCTGGTGAAGGTCGAGGCGGAGGTCGACAGCCTGGCTCAGCTGGACGAGGCGCTGGCCGAGGGGCCCGACGTGATCATGCTGGACAACTTCAGCCTGGAGGACCTGCGCGCGGCGGTGGCCAGGGCCAAGGGCCGGGTGACGCTGGAGGCCTCCGGCGGCGTGAGCTTGAAAACGGTGCGCGCGATCGCCGAGACCGGCGTGGATGTGATCAGCGTCGGCGCCCTCACCCACTCCGCGCCGGTGCTGGATATCGGCCTCGACGCGGTGTGATGGTCAGACCAGGCGGAACCGGCCCTCGGCGAGCTGGCGCCTGAGGCTGGCGACCAGCGGCTCGACGGCCTGCTGGCCGGTCTCGACCGCATGCGGCTCCAGTGGACCGAGGTCGGCGAAGCCCTCGTAGATGTTGGGCGGATAGTCGGCGAGCGGCGTCGCCTCCCGGTCCCGCGCGCGGGCGACCACGGTGGCCCGATCGGCGCGCAGGATGACGTAATCCAGCGCCAAGCCCAAGCGCGCGGCCGCCTCGCGGTAGATGTCGAGGAACCAGGGACCGACGACGCCGTCGACGATCACCTGATAGCCGCCCGCGGCATAGGCGCCGGCGGCCGCGACGATGGCGTGGGAGATGGTCGTGTTCTGGTCGTGCGAGGCTGGCAGCCACGGCTCGATGTAGCCCCGGCGGATGGCGGCGAAGAAGTCGTCGGTGTGCAGATGCACGGCCGGCGTCTCGCTGGTCTCGGCCAGGCGCCGGGCGATCGTGGTCTTGCCGGCGCCCGGTGGGCCGGTGAGGATCAGGATGGCCGCCGGCGGGGTCACTCCTTCAGCTGGCGCGAAAGCGCGGCGATCTGCTGCTTGAGGAGGTCGATCGTCTCGCCCTGGCCGCGGATCAGCACTTCCAGTTCGCGCTCCCGCACCGCGTCCAGCTTGTCGTGCAGGTGCATCAACTCCAGCTCGCTGCGCAGGTTGACCACATAGTCGTGCTCGGCCGCCTCGCGGTCCTTCGCCGCCGCCCGGTTCTGGCTCATCATGATCACCGGCGCCTGGATCGCCGCAAGCATCGACAGGATCAGGTTGAGGAAGATGAACGGATAGGGGTCGAACGCGCGCCTTGCCGGGCCCAGCGCCACGTTCATCAGGATCCAGCCGACGAGCACAACGCCGAACCCGAAAATGAATCCCCAGGAGCCGCCGATGGCCGCCACCTGGTCGGCCAGTCGCTCCCAGTAGGTCCGTTCATCAGTCGCCAGGTTCGGGCGCGCCTTGCTGGGCGATTCGGCGGCGACCAGGTCGATGACGCTCTTCTGGATCGGCGTCAGCTGTTCATACGGCTTGCCGAGAAGGCTTTGGGACAGTTGGCGCTCGGCTTCGTCGGACATGCGTTCCTCCAATGGCGGGAGGGCATCATGCCCGGCCGGCGCGCCGAGGCAATCACCTCGACATTCAGGACGGCGTGGCGGCCAGGACAGTCGACGCGGGCGCGACAGGTAGGGCGGCGGAGGCCGCGCTCGCCGCCGGCTTGACCGTGTCAGGGGCGGTGGCGACCGCGTCGGTGGTGTTGGCCGCGGCGCTGGCGACATGCGCGTCGCCGCCGTCGGCGGGCGGAGACGCCGCCACGGCGTCGCTTAGTTCGACCGACGGGGCGCTGACGCCCGACGCCAGGATCGAGCGACGGCCGCTGAAGCTGTAGAAGATGTGCTGACCGACCTGGGCCACGCGGACCATGCGCCCGCCCCAGACGCCGCCAAGGCTGGCGACGTGGAAGTGCGTGGCGCGCCCCACCTGGTCCATCACATAGCCTGAGAGGGCGCGGGCCGCGACCTGGCGCGCCCGATCCCAAGCGCCCGTTTCGCGTCCGCGATGCATGGCGCCGTTGCAGGCGAAGCTGAACTGGCAGCCGCCGGTCCCGGCGCCCTGATAGACGACGCCGCACACGGTCTTGGGAAAGGCTGGATGGCGGACACGGTTGAGCACCACCTGGGCCACCGCCGCCTGCCCGGCCGGCGTCTCGCCGCGGGCCTCGTAATAGACCGCCGCCGTTAAGCATTCGAGGTCGCGGGAGGACTCCACCGGGCCAGCCAGCTGGAACGGCTGGGAGGCGTCGACGAGGCTCGCCTGCAGCGCCAGCGGCTTGGCCAGCGGCGTGGGGTCGAGCGGGACGACGCGTTCGGCCAGGGCGACGCCGCCCGGACCCATCTGGACGCCGATATGCTGCAACGCAACATCAGAAAGTCCGCGCCTGGCGTCGCCGCTCAGCCGAACCACCTGGGCCTGCGCCACCGATTGCGCGGTCAGACCACCCACCAGAAATGCGACGCCAACCGCAACACCAAGGCCAACGCCAGACAAAGCGGCGATCGCCAGCGCGCGCGCTTCACCGCGCGTCTGCGTTAACAAAGACAATGATTTCGTGTCCCTTGCGACGAGGGCCGCTGCGCCCCCTTACTTCCAAACCGCCTTCTCACCCCTTCACTATCCCCGAAGGGTGATGGGCGGCGGAGCCCGGCCGGTACACGACGGCCGAAGCGTCAGTTTAGAGGCCGACTATGTGGCAGGATTTTGACGAATTCGCAAGACATTTCCGCGCCGCAGCATTAATCACGTTCGATTAACCAAGACAAAATCAGCCGTCAAATTGAGCTCAAGTCGCTGCGTCCAGCACCGCTTCGACGAGGTCCTGACGGGTCAAGGGTTCGACCATGAAAGACTTGAATCGACCCGCGCGATCCAGCGCCAGGAACCCATACATCGTCGACCACATGGTTAACGTCTTGGCCTTGATCCACGCCGACTCGGCCGCCGGATAGGCCTCGCCCACCGCCTGCCAGAGCAGCCGATAGGCGCGGTCGGCGGGTGGGATCAACACCGCCGCCGGCGGCGTGCGCTTGAGCAGGTCGCTCTCGAACATCAACCGGAAGAGCCCAGGGCGCCGCGCGGCGAAGTCGAAGTAGAAGACGCTGGCCTGCCGCAGGCGTTCGCGTCCATCGCCAGGACTGGCCAGCGCGGCCTCATAGCCCTTGTTCAGGTCCTCGAACCCCCGCGCCGCCACCGCCGCCAGCAGCGCGTCTCGGTCGGCGAAGTGGCGGTAGGGCGCGGCCCGCGAGACGCCAAGCGAGCCGGCAAGGTCGCGCAGCGACACCGCCTGCGCGCCGCCCCGCTCCACCAGCGCCAGGGCCGCGGCGACCAGGGCGTTGGCGAGGTCGCCGTGATGGTAGGTCGAGTTGCTCATAGACCAATGTTGACATGGCTCACATTCGAACGCAATGTGAGCGCCGCCAACATTGGAGCCCACATGAAGCTGATCTCAATCCTCGCAGCCGCCCTGATGATCGCTTTCGCCGGCCGGGCGCTTGCCGGTGGCGTCGGCTTCCAGGAACTGAGGATCGCCAACGGCGACGACAAGCCGCTCACGATCGGCGTCTGGTACCCAAGCGACGGGCCGGCGAGCGACCAGGCGCTGGGACAGTTCACCCAGACCGTGGCGCCGGGCGGCCCCGTCGCCGGGAGCGGCCTGCCGCTGATCGTCATGTCGCACGGGACCGGCGGCTGGTACGGCGAACACTACGACACGTCGCTCGCCTTCGCCCGCGCCGGCTTTGTGGTGGCGGCGGTCAGCCACACCGGCGACACCTATGAGGATCAAAGCCGCGCGGTGCGCATCTGGGAGCGTCCGGCGGAGCTCCGCCGGCTGATCGACTACATGCTCGCCGAATGGCCGGACCACGGCCGGATCGACGCGCAACGGGTAGGCGCATTCGGCTTCTCGGCCGGCGGCTTCACCGTCCTGGTGGCGGCCGGCGCCGTGCCGGACCTCTCCAAGACCGAGGCGCATTGCATCGCCCACCCCGACTATTTCGACTGCCAGCTGCTGAAGCGTTCGGGCGCGGGCGTGCGCGCCGGCGTCGATCTGCCGGCGTCGACCTGGGCGCACGACCCCCGGATCAGGGCCGCGGTGGTCGCTGCGCCGGCGCTTGGCTATACCTTCGGTCCGCAAGGTCTCAAGGACGTCGCGCTACCGCTGCAACTATGGCGCGCCGAGGACGACCATATCCTGCCCCATCCGGAATACGCCGAGGCGGTTCGTCTGGCCCTCCCGGCGCCGCCGGAGTTCCACCTGGTCGCCAACGCCGACCACTTCGACTTCCTGGCGCCCTGCAACGATCAGTTGGCGAAGGTCGCGGCCCAGATCTGCGTCTCCCGCCCAGGGTTCGACCGGACGGCGTTCCACGAAGTCTTCGATCGCGAAGTGGTGGCGTTCTTCCAAGCGACGCTGAAGTAGCCGCCTAGGCCAACGCCTCGTTGAACAGGTCCAGCATCGCCCGCCAGGAGCGCTCGTCGGCCGACTTGTCGTAGGCGAAGCCGGGGCGGCCGAGCGCGCCGACGTCCGGGTTGGTGAAGGAGTGGCCGGCGCCGCCGTAGAGCAGCATCCGCCAATCGACCTTGGCCTCGGTCATCTCCTTTTCGAAGGCGAGACGCTGCTCGGGCGGGATGATCGGGTCGTCCGCGCCGATCTGCACCAGCACCTTGCCCTTCACCGCGCCGGCCGCGGCGGGCCGCGCGGTCCCGAGGCCCGAGTGGAACCCCACGACCGCCTTCAGCGCCTCGCCGGCGCGGGCCATCTCCAGCACCGTCGTGCCGCCGAAGCAGTAGCCGATGCCGGCCAGGCGCGAGGCGTCGGTCTGAGGCTGCGCCGTCAGGACGCCAAGCGCGGCGTGCGCCAGCGCGCGGATGCCGGCCGGATCGGCCATCCAGGCCTGGATGCGCGGCATGGCCTGGCTGAGATCCGCCAGCGGCTTGCCATCGCCGTAGTAGTCCATGGCGTAGGCGACGTAGCCGGCCTCGGCGAGGCGCCGGGCGGCGCGCTTGGCGTGGTCGCTGAGCCCGAAGCCCTCGTGGGCGACCAGCACGCCGGGGCGCTTGCCGGCCTTCGCCTCATCGACGGCGAGGTAGCCGAGATAGCGCGCGCCGCCCACGTGGTATTCGATGTCTTGCGTTTTCATCGCCGGAATGCCTCCTGCCTCTGGCTCGGCTCTCCTTTATCATGCGATGGACCGCCCGTCGGCCAAGGATGGATCTGATGATCACTCTCTACGAACACCCGCTTTCGCCCTACGCCCAGAAGGTCAAGATCGCGCTGCGCGAGAAGGGCGTCGACTTCACGGTCGAGATGCCGGGCGGCATTGGCGCCGGCGGCGCGGCCGGCGACTTCGTGGCCGCGAGCCCACGGGCCGAGGTGCCGGCGCTGATCGACGGCGAGACCCGGGTGTTCGATTCCACGATCATCCTCGAATACATCGAGGACAAATGGCCGACCCCGCCCCTGCTGCCGAAAGGCCCGGCCGAGCGGGCGCGCGTGCGGATGATCGAGGAGGTGATGGACACCCACTTCGAGGCGATCAACTGGGCGCTCTCGGAGATCAGCTGGTTCCGCCGCGCCGAGGGCGAGCTCGCCGAGCGGCTGAGGGCCCAGGCCGCCGCCCAGACCCGCGGCTTCTTCAGCTGGCTGGAGCGGCAGCTGGGCGAGGCGGAATGGTTCAACGGCGCGGCGTTCGGCTGGGGCGACCTTAGCGTCGTGCCCTACCTCAACGGCTCGGCGGGATCGGGCAATGCGCCGGCGGCCGGCTCGAAGCTGGCGGCCTGGCTGGCGCGGGCCAACGCGCGGCCCTCGGTGGCCAAGACGACCGACGAAGTGCGCGCCTTCTCCGGCGCGCTCACCGACGTCTCGGCGCTGGTCGAGCAGGGTCTCTTCAAGCGCGAATACCGCGACCATCGCCTGGAGTGGATGGTCAAGTCCGGCGGGATCGAGGTGGTGCTCAAGGGCCTGGAGAAGGACAACATCCGCTTCAGCCCGGATTTCGCCTGAAGCCCTACCCCGCCCGCGCCTGGTTGAGCGCCGCGGCGGCCACGTAGCCCAGCCAGACGGCGAAGAGGCAGGCGGCCACGGAAACGCCGATGTTGGCGCCGGCGTAGGCGATCTCGCCCTCTCGCACGAGGTTGAGGGTCTGCAGGCTGAACGAGGAGAAGGTGGTGTAGCCGCCGCAGACGCCGATCATCACGAACTGCCGCGCGTCCGGCGCGACCAGCACGCGGCCGTCCGGTCCGGTCAGGGTGGCGAAGAAGCCGATCACGAACGAGCCGGTGACGTTGACGATGATCGTCCCCCACGGAAAGGTCTCGCCGAACCACTGGGCGACGAGGCTGGAGAGGCCATAGCGGGCGACGCTGCCCAGCGCCCCGCCGATGGCGATCCAAAGATAGGTGATCAACGCCCTCTTCCCCTTGCCGCGGCGAGCGGAGCCTAACAGACTCGCCAAGCCGCAGATCAAGCCAAACCGCGAAGGGCCCGACCATGGACATGCCAAGAGAGGCCGCGCTGATGCGGATCTACACCGAGGAGGCGCGGCGCGACGGGGCCCGCGCGCTCTTCGAATCCATCGTGCTGAAAGCGCGCGAGCAGAAGCTGGCGGGGGCGACGGTGCTGCGCGGCCCGATGGGCTTTGGCGAGTCGGCGCGGCTGCACACCGCCAGCATCCTCGATCTCTCGGCCAACCTGCCGCTGGTGATCGAGATCGTCGACGCCGAGGCCAAGCTCCGCGCCTTCGCCGCCAGCCTCAGCGGCATGAAGGACATTGGCCTGGTCACCCTCGAAAAGGTCGAGGTGCTCCACTACGGCCACGCGGGCGCGCGGACTGGTTGAGCGTCGCCGATTGCCGCGGTCTCATGCGGTCGGTATGGACTTAGGCCGAAGAACCGGAACCAGCCGGTCTGAGCCTTAAGGGAAGAACGCTCATGCATGGTCTGGCCCTCGCCGCGACTATGGTCGCCATGGCGCTCGCCGCCGCCGCTTCAGCACAGACCGTCCGCACCGAGGGCGGCGAGTTGCAAGGGACCACCGCCGATGGGCTCACCGTCTTCAAGGCGATCCCCTTCGCCGCCCCGCCGGTGGGCGATCTGCGCTGGCGCGCGCCGCAACCGGCCAAGCCCTGGACCGGGGTGAAGAGCGCGGACGCTTTCGCCCCGGTCTGCACCCAGTCCGCCGCGGCCAATACGGCGCTTGGCCTGCCGGTGCTGGCCTCCAGCGAGGACTGCCTCTACCTCAACGTCTGGAGCCCGGCGAAGTCGGCGGCCGAGCGCCTGCCGGTGATGGTCTGGATCTACGGCGGCGGGTTCACCAGCGGCGGCACGGCGCTGCCGACCTACTCCGGGGAGTTCCTGGCCAAGAAGGGCGTTGTGGTGGTTTCGATCGCCTACCGCCTGGGCCCGTTCGGGTTCCTCGCCCATCCGGAGCTCTCCAAGGAGTCCGGCCACGGATCGGGGACCTACGGCCTGCTGGACCAGATCGCGGGCCTCAAATGGGTGAAGCAGAACATCGCCGCGTTCGGCGGCGATCCGACGCGGGTGACCATCTTCGGCGAATCCGCGGGCGGCATTTCGGTGAGCATGCTGGCCGCCTCGCCGCTCGCCAAGGGCCTCTTCCAGCGCGCGATCAGCGAGAGCGGCGGCTCCTTCGCCCCGCCGCGCTTCGCCAACGAGGGCGGGACCAACGTGCCGCCGCTGAGCGTCGCCGAGCAGACCGGGGCGAGCTACCTTAAGGCGCTGGGCGCGGTGACCATCGCCGATGCGCGCAAGCTCTCGGCCGACGCGGTCCTGAACGGACCGGCCGGCGCCGCGCCTGGCGGGGGCCCGCGCTTCTGGCCGGTGATGGACGGTTACGTGATCCCCGCCGACCAGTACGGGCTCTACGAGGCCGGCAAGTACAACGACACCCCCATACTCATCGGCACGAACGGCGATGAGGGCGCGCTCTTCGTGCGCGGGCCGGTGGACGCGGCCAAGTACGTGGCCGGGATCAAGGCCCAGTACGGCGACTACGCCGACAAGGTGCTGGCCGCCTATCCCGGCGACACGGACGCCGCGGCCCTGCGCTCCAGCCGCGACCTCTTCCGCGAGTCGGCGTTCTCTTGGCACACCTGGACCTGGGCGCGGCTGCAGGCCAGGACCGGCAAGGGCAAGGTGTTCATCTACGTCTTCTCCCACCGCCCGCCCTACCCCGACATCCCGGCGCTGAAGGACTGGGGCGCGGCGCACGGCTCGGAGATCGCCTATGTGCTGGGGACCATGGCCGCCTCGCGCGGCATGGGCTGGACCGACGCCGACCGCGCGCTGTCCGACCAGATCCAGACCTATTGGTCGAACTTCGCCAAGACCGGCGATCCCAACGGACCTGGGCTGCCGCCCTGGCCGGCGTTCACCAACGCGGCGCCGGCGATGATGCATTTCGACGGCGCGCCCCAGGCCGGCCCGATCGCCAATCTCGACAAGCTGCAGGCGATGGACGGCTACTACGCCTGGCTGCGCAGCAAGGACCACGAAGCGCCGGCGGGCGCCCGCTAGTTTCGTCCGCAGTCAGGCGGAGATGTAGGCCTTCAGGCCCTCGGCCTCGGCTTCGGCCTCGGCGATCTTGCACTTCACCAGATCGCCGATGGAGACGATGCCGATCAGCTTGCCCGCCTTCACCACCGGCAGGTGGCGCACGCGCCGATCGGTCATCCGCTCTAGCAGCGAGTCCACCGTCTCATGAGGTTCGGCGAACACCACATTGTGGGTCATGCAGCTGGTGATGGTCTGCTTGAGGCCCTCGGCGCCCTTCTCGGCGACCACACGGACGATATCGCGTTCGGAGACGATGCCGATAACCTCGTCGGCGGCGTCGAGCACCACCATGGAGCCGACTCCGCGGGCATGGAGCAAGGCGGCCGCGGCGCCGACGGTCTCACTGGGCGAAGCGGTGAAGACCACGTCGCCCTTGTCCTTAAGTATCTGGGATACAAGCATAACTGTTTCCTCCCTCGTTCCCATTGGGAGGGAGGGTCGCGCCGATCGGGCTCGGAAGCAATGTTCTATTGCGTGAAGGCAACATCCTGCGCGCCCGCCAGCCGCGCGAACGGACCGATCAGGAGGACGCCGGCGATGTAGCCGACCACGTGCGCCTGCCAGGCGACGGTCATGCCGTTGGCCCCCGGCGTGAGACCCGAGACGCCCAGGATCACGTTGACGATGATCCAGGCCGCGCCCATCCCCAGCACCGTCGAGCCGAAGATCGGGCCGATCCGCCCCCTCCCCTGGATCAGCCGCGAGGCCGCGCCCAGGAGGCCGGAGATGGCGCCCGACGCGCCCACCAGCGGCTGGGCGTCGTTAAGGTTGAGCACGACGTAGCCCAAACCCGCGATCACGCCGCAGGTGAGATAGAAGAGCGCGAAGGTCGGCGCGCCCCTGGCGCCGGTCCCCATCAGCCGCGCCACCGGCGGGCCGAAGGCCAGCACCGCGACGCTGTTCATCAGGACGTGCGGCCAGCTGCCGTGCAGGAAGAGCGAGGTGAAGAGCCCCTGCCAGTCGCCGGCCCGCAAGGTCGCGGGCGAGAGCGCCAGCTGCTTCACCTGGCTGTCCGAGAGCAGAAGCCCCTGCGCCACGTAGAGCGCGACCAGACCAAGGCACAGGGTCAGGATGGTCCACGGGGCGTTGATCAGCGGCTCGCGCGCCGGCCGCCGTTCGTGAAATCCGGGGATGTCGATCTCGTCCACGCGTGAGGGGTCCCGACCAGTTTGAACGCGTCGCTACACAGCGGCTTAGCGGCCTCCCCTTAACCAATTAGGCAGGGGTTTGCCCGTATGAAGGCCGCCATCGTCATTTTGCATGGCGGCCCTTGGGGCGCGGCCGTGTCGTCTCGTCGCGGAGCGCCCTTCGCATGGCTGATCACGAACCCCTCGGCAAGCGCCTGCTGGCCGTGGCCGGCGTCTTCACGGCGATCGCCTTCGCCGGCGGCGCCCAGGCCCAATCGATGAACGCCAATTCGGGCAGCTTCAACGCCGGCTACAACCGCACCCCCGGCCAGGAGAACCGCCCGGTCGATCCGGCGATCCGCGACGCCAACGGCAACCTGGTGGTCGTCGACGGAGTGATCCAGACCGGCGCCGACCAGAGCGTCTTTTCCAACGCCGGCGCCGGGGGCGCCATCGACACCTTCGCCGGCGTCGGCGCCAGCGGCGGCTCGACCGCCATCGGCAACAACCTCGTTGTAGTGACCCAGGGCAACTACAACACCGTGATCGTCAATTCCAAGCAGACCAATTCTGGCAATGTCAGCGCCGACAACGCGCTGACCGGGGGCGTCAGCAATGCACATTAATCCGATGCGGGCGGGCAAAGGCCTGGTCGCGCTGCTCTCAACGGCGGGCCTGGTGCTCTCCGGCTGCGCGACGCCGGTGGCCGGGCCGAGCGGGCTCTATGCGACGCCGACGGGCGACGCACCGGTGACCTCCAACCCGACGCCCTATTCGGCGGCGCTGGTGTGCCTGGCCGAGTACGCCAGGGCCCACAACGTCAACGCCCCCCGGATCGCGGTCGGGCGGATCGCCGACTACACCGGCAAGGAAGAGTCCGACGGGTCCGGGCGCAAGATCACCCAGGGCGCCTCGCTGATGGCGATGAGCGCGCTGGCCAAGGCGGGCGTGCCGCTGGTGGAGCGGTTCGACACCTCGGTCTCCGAGCTGGAGCTGAAGTACGCCAACAACAAGCTGATTTCCGACAAACCCGTCCCGAACGCCGAGACCCCCACCGACTACCGCAAGATCCTGGCCGGCCAGGTGCCCGGCTCGGACTTCTATCTGGCCGGCGGGGTCACCGAGCTCAACTTCAACATCCGCTCCAACGGCGCCGCCTTCGACGGCGGGGGCCTCAACACCCAGGACGTCAAGGGCAACATCGGCGGCTCGACCTTCATCATGAACGTCGGCGTCGACCTGCGCCTGATCAACACCCGCACCCTCGAGGTGGTGGACGTGATCAGCTACCAGAAGCAGATCGTCGCCCATCAGGTCAGCGTTGGCGTCTTCAAGATCTGGAACAACAACGCCTTTGACCTTTCCGCCGGCGAAGGGGCGCTGGAGCCCCTGCAGCTGGGCGTCCGCGCGGTGATCGAGCGGGCGACGGTGGAGATGGTGGCCAACCTCTACGGCATGCCCGGGCCCGACGCCTGCCTGAAGTCCGATCCGCTGGGCGCCGGCGTCACCACCGGCCTCACCGGGGCGTTCGTCCCCGCCTACAACAACGTGGAAACCAACAATGCCGCGACACGCCAAGACCCCAATCGTTGGGATGATCGCCGCGATCCCGCTGTCGCTCCTCCTCGCCGGGACCGCTACTAGCCAGAGCACGGTTTCCAACACCCAGGTCCAGGCCGGAGACGTCTTCTCCTCGCAGACCCTGGATGTCGTCACCGCCTCCAGCGACACCACCGCCACCACCACCGCGACGGGCAACAGCTTCGTGGGCTCGGTGGTCAGCGGCGGCGTCACAGTGACCTCGAGCCAGACCGTCTCTGGCGCCCTGCAGGCGCAGACGGTGCTGAACGTCGCCTCTGACGCCGGCCCCTCGACCACCCTCACCACCGCGGCCACCGGCAACTCCGGCGACTCGGTGATCAGCGGCGGCGGAACGCTGGCCGGCAATTACACGCAGACCTCGACCTCAGCCACGATCGACGCCGAGAGCAGCATCGCGGGCCCCAACGCCCAGACCGCCGACGCGGCGGTGGCCGTGCAGGCGATCGGCAACAGCCAGGGCTTCGGCTCCACCGACTCGACCATCGCCACCACCACCACCCAGTCCAACTCGGCCACCGTCACCGCCAACGGCGGGGCGATCCTGGGCGATATCCCCGACCAGGCCTCGTTCTCGGCGGTGGGCAATGGCAACAACGTCACCAGCGTGGGCGCGGGCGCCTCGACCCAGACCCTGGCGGTGAACCAGACCAACACCGGCGCGGTGACCCAGGGGACCATGTTCGTCAACCTCGGCAACAGCGAGGTGACCAGCACCAACGCCACCGCCACGGGCAACAACCTCAACGCCACCAACACCGAGGGGGCGCTCAGCGTCGGCGTCGGCCAGGACAACCAGTCCTACGTCCGCGCCCAGGCGGTGGAGACCTCCTTCGCCTTCGGCGGCGCCAACGTCAGCGCCTATGGCGTCGGCAACTCGGTGATGGCCGGCAATATCGGGCCCTCGACGGCGCTCAACAACGTGCAGACCAACGGCCCCGCCGGCGTGCAGTCGATCGCCAGCTTCAGCGGCGACAACGGCTTTGACGCCTTCGTCTCCTCCACCGCCACCGGCAACGCGGCCACCGGTTTCGCCTGCTCGGCCTGCGGCGGCGTGATCAACGTCGGCAACACCCAGACCAACCTGGGCGACATCGGCGCCACCGGCAGCGTGACGCTCACCAACGGCGCCCGCTCTGTCCGCTCGACAGTCACCGCGGTCGGGAACACGGGCTCGTTCTACGTCTCTTCGCCTGGGCAATAGGCGGCGGCGCACGCGGCCCTGCGCCCCCTCCACCACGCCGCCCCGGCTCAGGGCCGGGACGTCGCGGTCCCCTCCCCCGTTTGCACGGGGTAGGAGAAAAAAAGTTCGCGCGACCCTCCTCTACATCTCCTCCCCCGAGCAACGGGGGAGGTGGCGCGGCGCGCCAGCGCCGCGACGGAGGGGGCGCAAGGCCGCCGCCCAACCGCGGCCAACCTGCTCAATATTTTGGCATTATCCGTAAATTCACCGTTGAATACGGTGGCCGGACCTGGGACGACCTGGCGCTTTTGTCAGCAGAACGGAAACAGGCGGCGGCGCAGATCATCGGCGACCTTCCAGCGAATCCAACATTGCATATCGCAACATTAAGCGCCTGTCGTCAAGGCTCCGGGGCCGCCGGTTCGTGCTCTGAAACACCGCCATCTGCGCCTCCATGGCGGAGATGAATGCCGGTCGCGCCTCGCAGCGTTGGCGATGGGCGTCGAGGGTGGGGAACTGTGCCAGGACGGTGACCGCTACTCTTCGACCGTCGGCGAAATAGTAATCGCAGATAAGTCTACGCCGGTCTCTGCGATCGCTTCTGCAAAGAGACTCTCCAGAGTTACCCTAGCGCTCAGATCGAGTGCGGCCGCTCGTTCTCGCAGTTGACTGATCTCTCGAACTCGTGCGTGAAGCTCTCTCAGAGTATTTAGATTTCTCGGAATGGGAACCGGAATGTTCTTCACATCGTCTGGCTCTATATGATCTTGATTAGTGCCGTATACATTTCTCAACAAGAGTGTTTGGCCGAGAGGCGACAAAAGAAACCGATAGACGTAGTCCCGCTTAATCGGATCGTTAATCACGACTCGGATCAGATTGTTATTGCCAATTGCACCCTCGTGCAGGGACGTCGTGATGCCTACCTTACCTAACAACTTACCTGCGGTCCCACTATCAACAACAAGTATCCAGTCCCTATCTAAGCGAAGAACGTCAAGCTGCCGCGCTTGCACCCTGCTAGCCTTACCCTCGTCGAGGTATTTCAGGCTTTCGCCGCGTTCCTCGAAGAATGCGCGCGGCGTGAACATCCGAACTATGCCTGGGCCTCTTTTGACTCCTTCGTCCGCGAAGGGTCGCTTGAAACGTGGACCGTTGAAGACGCTCGCGAAATCTCCAAGCCGCTCCACGTCCCAGTCTGGCGAATCTGCCAGTTCAAGAACATAGCCGGCAGCTCGCTCTGCGATTGGAGCAAAGCGAACGGGATTCATTCGCTTCTCGTCCTCTCCCAAGAGTCTTGAGAGCGGGACCTGCCAAGCCGCTTCGTAAGCAATCGCTTGGCCGCCTCGGAACGCGCGCCACGCCTGGAGGATTTGATCAAGGTCGTGATCAACTATCGGCTGCCGTGGACGAGCATCAGCTCGCCGTCGTCATTGCGGCGATGAATCTCGCGTCCCATCGAATCCTGGCCGACCTTTTGACTGATCGCCATGAACACCGGATAGTCCTCGTCTCTCGCGAAGCCGGGCGCTGCTTTCTTTTCAAGGAATAGTATCGAGGCTTTTGTCCCGTTGAACGGGGCGAACGTGTTGTGATGGCAATTGATGATGCCGAGAACACGGCAGCTTTTTAGGATGAACTCTCGCGCAGCAAGAGCGTCGCGATTGTCGAGCACCCCTCGGGCTATGACTATCGCCATTCGGCCGCGCGCAGCCAAGAGCCGTATCGCCTGCTCCAAGAACAGTATTTCGGGCGGAACGCCCTCCGCGCTGTTAAGGGCATCCGAACTTAAAAGCCAACCATCGAGGCCAGGTGTCCATACGTGCCCCAACTGGTATCGTTCGAGTAAATTCCTGTTGCGCTCCCGAAGATCGTGACTGGCACCAAACGGCGGATTCATCAGGATGCAAGTAGGCCGGTTATTCGGTGCCGCGTCCGACCTAAGCGGCGAAGCGGGCGATACTTTACCGTCTAGATCTAAGAGAGAATTTGCCTGAACTATTCCCCCGTGGCCGTCGCCATTGAGGATCATATTGGTCTTGGCAACCCTCACCAGCTTGGGTGCGATGTCGGTCCCAAATAGGCGTTCGGACGCATTGCGGATCTCTCGCTGTTTCGCAGCCCCGATCCGGCCGGAGGTAAGGATTCGAGTTCGAACGTATCGCAACGCGGCGATCAAGAAGCCGCCGGAGCCACACGCAGGGTCGTAGATGATGTCTCGCTCATCCGGGTTCATCATTGCGACCATCATGTTCACAACCAGACGGTTGGTGAAGTATTGGCCCCGAGACCCCTTTAGATGGGCGGCGACATACACCTCGAACGCGGTCCCGATGACGTCATATACCTGTTCGGCTTCGTCTTCCGACAGGAACCGAAATTGCTGGATTTCGCTGACTACGATCGCTAGGTTGTCATCGCTCAGAGTAATCTGCTCAGAGGCAGGAAAGACGTCAGGATGGTCGCGTGCCACCTGAGCAAACAGCGCGCGAACCCGATTTCCTACTGCCCGCCTGCCCAGTTCACCTTGGAATTCTTCTGGAGTGCAGCGGAAATCACATACGGTTCCAGGATTTTGCTCGTCTCGATACTTGGCAAGTATGATGCGAACCATATCAAGCGCGATATCTTCACTATCAGAACCGCTTCGGTAGATCGCGTTGTGGCATCGTTGGAAGACACGTTTTAGGTCAACGGGTCTGCGTAGCTGGTCCTTTCCGTAGTGACCGACAGCGTCCCAGGTTTCACCGCGCCTTGGAATGTTAGTCCACGGTCTGAGCTCCTGCTCTGGAAGGTCGAAACGCCTGAAGTAGGCGACGTCAAGATTGAACCAAACGCCGCCGCTGGCAGAACTCGCGAAGATGTAACTCGTAAGCTGACCAAGCCCTTCGGATTGTGTTGGTGATTTCGTCTCAACGACGAGAGAAATTTGTCCCTGTACCCTATCAGCGGCGGCTTCCGCCGACTTGAAGATCGCAATATCCGCCTTCTTGACGTCCCGACCAATGTGAATGGGGACTTCGAAGGCCATCATGTCGCGAGAGTAGCCATATTCTTCTACTAGAATTCGTGCGTAGTGTTGTCGTACTCGTTCCTCGGGGCCGTCCGGACGCGTGGACTTGGGATTGAGGAAGTCAACGATCCGTCCAGCCGGATCCAGCTCCACTTCCAGCGTCCGCCACAGATCTGCGCGCTGGCTGGAGTCGTCCCTGTTTGAAGCCATCGCCACGCCCTCAAGTCGATTCGGGCCCAACACTACCGGCACACAACATGGGCGCCAGAGCTATCTGGCTTTGTGCCAAGCCACGCCGGCAGACCTCTACGGCCGCAACGGCGTCACTAGACGCTCGAGTCACCGCATCACAATCAGCCGAGCGCTAACGGCACGATGGTCTAGGCACACCGCGGATCCAGGGCGACAAGGAGCGGGGCGTTAGGCCAAAGGCCGCAAATGAGATCCCCTAAGCCCCAACCCCCATCGCCGCCGCCTGTTGCACCTTGCCGCCCGGCGCGGAGACCATCAGCTGGATCAGCGCTTCGGTGACCTTGGGCTCCAGGCCTTCGGTGTGGCCCTTGTCCAGGCGCACGACGTCGGCGATCACGCGGGCGTCCTTGGCGTTCGGGTAGACCCACACCTGCGCGGTGCCCGGCGCGGGCTTGAGGCCCCAGGCCTTGGTGGAGATGTCGGCGCGGCCGGTGTCGTAGATCTGGCCAGGCTCGGTGTCGACGATTTCGGCGCGGCGTTCGCGCGGGCCGGCGGCATACTTCTCCGCCCAGGGCGAAGTGTCGGGGAGGCTCATGATCTCGTGCTCGCCGACGGTGAAGATGAAGCTCATCTCCACCGGCGGGGGACCCAGCGGCGCGGGGCGGATCATCGGCATGGTCTGGCCGGGGCGCATCGGCGGGCCGAAGTTGGCGGCGCGCTCGGCCGGGCCGATCCGCCCGCCCGAGAGGCTGAGCCAGCCGTCCACCTGGCGCTGGAAGAACGGATCGTCGTGCAGCAGGCGGTTGGAGGTCATGCCGCCCTGGGAATGGCCGGCCAGCCAGAAGGCGCGGATGTTTTCCCGCCCGTACTTGGCGATCACCTGGTCCACGATGTTGCGCAGATGCTCGTCATCCGCCTCGCCCACCCAGCGGCGCGACGGCTCCTTGGTGGCGGCCGAGGGGGTGGCGATGACCAGGCGGTGGCGCTCCTTGTAGTCGACTGCCGGGAAGTAGGCCCGCTGCCAGGCGCCGACCGAGCCGCCGCCGTGCAGGCTGAGGATGAAGGTCACCGGCTCGCCCGGTTTCAGGTCGTCCGGATCGTCGAGATAGAACTTGCGGCCGGTCTTCTCGTCGAGCGCGCTGATGCTGGGCATGGCCGTTTCCTCCGGGCGGTATGTTTTGACCTATTCCGCTAAGGCATCGCCCGGGCGAAATCCAGCGCGGCGAGGCTGGCGGATCTCGACCGTGGCGGCCAGGTAGAGGCCGCCCGCCATCGCCGCCAGGTCGAGGAAGTAGAGGTAGCGGTAGTCGCAGCCGATCGAGATCACCGCGAAGCTCAGCGTGAAGGCGAGCGCGCCGGCGAGCATGGAGGCGACGGCGAGGTCTTCGGGGCGGCGGCGCAGCAGAAGCTTGACGAGGATCAGCAGCGAGAGCGCGCCAAAGGCGGCGTGAGCGAAGAAGAGCTTCACGGGCGGGCTGAGAGCATAGGCTTCCAGCGCGTTGTCCCGGGCGTCGCCGCGCCGGGCCAGGCCGAGGTCGCCCATTTCTGGCTGAGGCCCGTCGACGCCGACATAGACGGGCAAGCACCGGTCCAGCTTGGGGTCAAGGACCAGCCAGTCGAAGGCGCTCATCCGCACGCGCAGGTAAAGGAGCGGGTGGCGGAGGATCAGGCTGCGCCACTCATCGGAAATCTGGGCCTGGGCGTCGGCGGTGTCGTCCATCTGGCTGAGCACCGGCCCCAGGCGGTCGGTGCCGGCCGGATCATAGTCGGCGACGCCCTCCGTCCGGAGCAGGTGCGCCAGGCTGGGGCCGAGCGCGGGAAGGTCGAGGCTGGGCTGGCGCGCCAGGGCGGCGACCAGATCGTAGGTCTGCAGCTCCTGCCAGTGATCAGCGTTGGTGTAGCGGCCGTCGTCGCGGGCGCCTAAGCCCGCCGCGCCGGCGACCGCGATCGCGCCGCTGAGGGCCAGGAACGCGAACCCGTGGGCGGCGCGGCCTCGCAACGGGGGCCGGCCGGCCTGCGCTGGCGTCATGAAGGCCACGGCGATGGCGGCGAAGGGCGCCAGGAGCGCCCCGTTCTGGCGGGCGAGCGCGGCCAGCGCGATCAGCAGCGCGCCGGCGCCCAGCAGGGCGTAGCGCGCCGGCGGCGCCGTCCAGCATCGCGCCGCCCAGGCGAGGCACGCAAAGGCCGCCACGCCGGCGCCGGCGAAGAGCACGTCGGTCCAGACGATCGCCGGATAGATGATCAGCTGCGGCGAGGCCGCCAACGCCGCCGCCGCCAGGACCGCCAGCCATGCCGAGCGGTGGGCCATTCCCGCGAAGGCCGCGCAGCCGGCTGCGATCAGCACCGCGTCGAAGACCACGAACAGCGCCGCGCCCGGGATCACGCGGTCCGCCAGGCCCAGCAGCCAGGCCATCACCGGCGGGTGCTCGAGGTTGTAGACGCCGGCGCGGCCCTGGGCGAGCTGGACGATCGAGTCGTAAGAAAGATGCCCCGGCAGGTTCAACCAGAGCGTCACCGCCGCCCCGCCGACGACGATCGCGCCGGCGATGACGGCCGGCGCGGACACCGCGGGGCTTCGACCAGAGGGTTCGACCATCGGCGCCGGCCCGATCCCATCGCCAAACTCGTCTCAGACTAGCCGAAATCGAGCCGCGATGGATGCGGGCTTAGATCAGTGTGCGGCGCAGTGCGCCTCGGCGCCTAGCGGTAGCGGTCGTTGGAGCCGCGCGCGGCGTAGTCGTGGTCGTGATGGCGATGATGGCGACGGTGGTAGTAGGCCTGACGGTAGCGGTCGTGGCAGCCGGCGCCGGCGATCTTGCTGCCGGCGAAGGCGCCAAGGCCCGCGCCCAGCAGCGTGCCCGGCAGGCGGCCACGCGAAACGCCGCTGCCGATCGCCGCGCCGCCGATCGTGCCGACGACCGCGCCGGTGACCCGGCGGCTATGGCAGCTGGCGTCGGCGAAGGATGGCGCGGCTAGGACGGCGATGAGGCCCGCCGCCAACAGGGTCGTGCGCATGAGCGGTCTCCGTAAGCAGACGAGAGAGCTCCTTGAACGCACAATGTGGCGAAACGATCCCCCGCCCCGCGGATTTCGCCGCGGGGGAGCCGGCGCAGGACCGGACTCAATGGCCTCGGTTCCCCTTTGACTGTCATCCCGGCTGGAAGCTCGCGTGAGCGAGCTGGAAGGCCGGGATCTACTCAGCGCCGACGACGACAAGTAGGTCCCGGACAGTCCGCTGCGCGGCCTTCCGGGATGACAAGCTATTGATATTGATCTGTAACATCGGCCTAGGCGGCGACCGCCTCGCGCGCCCGGGTCTTCACCTCGACCTTGGCGATGGCGACGAGCGACTCCACGCAATCGCGGATGCTCTCGTCGAGCGGGCGGAACTGAAGGCCGACGGTCTCGCGCATGCGCTCGTTGCGCAGCTCCGCGCCGGCCCAGATGCCGCGGAACTCCGCCTCGCGGGCCTTGATCCGGTCGGGAAAGGGATCGCTGAGTTCGGCCGGCGCGTGGCGCAGCTCCGGCAGCAGACGGTCGATGTCGGCGCAAATGTCCTCGACGTTGCGCTTGTCGGCCGACCAGGCGATGTAGCGCTCGCCGTTCTTCACCTTCAGGCTTTCCAGCAGGCGGATGTGACATTCGGCGTCGTCGCGCACGTCGACGGTCATCCAGGGGCGGTAGGCGCCGGTCTGGTGGCAGACGCCCTTCAGCATGCCCTCGATCAGGTGCTGCCAGGGGCCCATGTCCTTCTGGTGCGCCGACTGGATCGGACCGACGTTGTCGCCCGGACAGACAGTCACGGTGTCCCAGGCGCCGCTGGCCTCGGCGGCCTGGGCGAAGGAGCGCTCGGCGATCAGCTTGGCCATGGAATAGCCCTGCCCGCGCTCGGGCGTGCGCTTGGGGTTCATCTCGTCGGGATAGCGGTCCTCGTAGAACACCGGTCGGCGGACCACCTCGGCCAGATCGACCTCGGAGATCACCGCGGCGATGCTGGAGGTGAGCACCACGCGGTTCACGCTGCCGGAATTGTTGATGCTGGCGATCACGTGGTCGCAGACGCGGCGGACGTAGTCCGCGTCGTTGTAGTTGCTGACGTGCGAGATGTGGGCGACGCCGTGGCAGCCCTTGAAGATCTCGTCGAAGCAGCCGTCCTGGTCGAGGTCGGCGCTGTGGATGGTCAGGCGTCCGGACGCGTAGCCGGGCATCGCCTTCAGGAAGCCGGTGCGGGCGGCGTCACCCTCATTGCGCACGCAGGCGCGCACCCGGTAGCCCTTGTCCAGCAGCAGCCGGACGGTCCAGCCGCCGAGAAACCCGGCCGCGCCGGTGACCGCGACCACGCCGCGATGGGGGATGGGAGCCATGGTGTGTTCCTCCGTGATCAATGCCGACAGCCGTTGTCGAAGATAAAACCACGAACCTCACGAACCTCACGAACAAGTTTTACCGCGGAGGTCGCGGAGGTCGCGGAGGAGACGCTGGGATCGAAAGGAAATGAACCACCAAGTTCACCAAGGGCACGAAGGAGGTTGTTGGCGCTCGAAGTCCTTGGTGTTCTTGGTGAGCTTGGTGGTCAAGTACGCTTTCGCGTGCGCCTCGGCGACCTCGCGAGGAATCCTAGAGCACGCTGATCTTGCCGTCGGCGACCCAGGTCAGGGGATGGTTTCCCACCGCGGCGCGGTGTTCGTCGACCCAGGGCATCACCGCCGGCGCCTCGCGGCGAACCGGCTTCAGCTGGAACTCCATCGGGAAGGCGAGCCTCGGCGTCTGCGTGGCGTTGGGGGGGGTGAAGTGCAGGGTCTCGGAGTGGTGGAACGTCGCCCCGCCGGCCTTCAGCGGACAGGCGACGGCGGCCGAGGCGTCGATGGTCTCGGCGACAGTGAGCACATTGTGCGCCGGCGCCTCGTCGTGGCGATGCGGGACCAGGCCCAGCCTGTGCGAGCCGGGGATGAACTGCATGGCCCCCATCTCCACGGTGACGTCGTGCAGCGGCAGCCAGACGCCCAGCGCGTAGTAGTCCAGTTCCGGCTGCCAGTAGGCGTGGTCCTGGTGCCAGGGGACGTCGCGCCCGCCGGCGGGCTTGCGGATCATGTGGCCCCAGCAGCTTAGCCGGCTCTCCTCCACCGCCAGGAGCGCGGCGGCGTAGCGCTTGGCGTTGCGGTGGAACGCGGAATTGAGGATCTGCGGGAAGCGCATCTCGGGAAAGAACGATTGGCTGAGGCGGCTTTCCTCGCCGGCCTTCAGCGCGCCCGAACGGTCCAGCGGGGCGCCGGGCGCGGAGGCGTTGGCCGGATCGAAGATGTAGTCGACGATCTGGCGCAGCCAGGCCAGCTCCTCGTCGCTGGTGAGGCGCTCGACGGCCAGGTAGCCGTTGGCCTGGAAGAAGGCGATCTCCTCAGACCGGGGTGCGATCTCGAAGGCGGGGGCCGGCGGCGGGCCGAAGTCGGGCTTGCTCTTGACTGGCATGTTAGCGGCGGCGCGGCCAAAGGAAAGCGCCGACGGCGCCGGATCGGGTCGGGCGAGAAAGCGAAAAGGGCGATCCCTTGGGGACCGCCCTTGCCGGCGCTCTTGTCTAGGCTACCGCAACGGAGGGTCTCACCTCCGCGAGGCCGTCTGCGGGCCTTCCCCTCTCCCCAACGGCCGCATTTTAAGGCGGACGCCAAGCCGTGTGTCGCCGATAGTGTTCCGCCAAGCCGTTCCCAAGGGCAAGGGTCTGCGCGCGCGAAACTGACGATCCGGCGCGGGCTGTATCATTGCGAACACAGCACATCGGGCCGGTGATGGGCGCAAAAGGGCCTCACTCTGGTCCTTTCACCGCCCCATCGCCCTGTCACATAGAGCGGGTCGGCCGGGCGGTCACCGCTGGTCCTGGATCCTGAACAGCCCCCCCAGCCCCCTGGGACTGGCGCGCGGCCCGGCCGACACCCTCTCCCCCTCACGCTCCGACGCGCGTTTCGACTCCCGCACAATCGCGCCTTGAACCAGCCTTCACCGCCGGGCATGTTCCGCCGCCCGCTGGGGAGGGCTTGAGAGGCTCGATGATCAGACTTCCGCGCGCGACGCTCGCCGCCCTGGCGGCGCTCACCCTCGCCACGTCCGCCGCCGCGCTGGGCCATCCCAAGCTCGATCATCCGCCGGTCCTTGGCCACGGCGCGGCCCAGGCGGCGCCGGCGCCCAAGCTGAAGCCCGGCGAGTGGGCGCAGTCGCAATCGGACCTGCGCGCCGACCCCAACGTGCGCTTCGGCGCCCTGGCCAACGGCATGCGCTATGCGATCCTGAAGAACGCCACGCCGCCCGGCCAGGCCTCGCTCCGGCTGCGCTTCGACGCCGGCTCGATGATGGAGCGCGACGACCAGCAGGGCCTGGCCCACTTCCTCGAGCACATGGCCTTCGGCGGCTCCAAGGCGGTGCCCGACCGCGGCGAGATGATCAAGATCCTGCAGCGCCTTGGCCTGGCCTTCGGCGCCGACACCAACGCCGGCACCAGCTTCGACGCCACCACCTACAAACTGGACCTGCCCAAGTCGGACGACGAGACCATCGACACGGCGATGATGCTGCTGCGTGAGGCGGCCGGCAACCTGACCCTGAAGCAGGAAGCCATGGACCAGGAGCGTGGGGTGATCCTCTCCGAGGAGCGGCTGCGCGACACGCCGGCCTACCGGATCACCAAGTCGCGCTACGAGTTCCTGATGGCCGGCCAGCTGCCGCCCAAGCGCTTCCCCATCGGCCTGGTGCCGGTGATCCAGACCGCCAAGCGCGACCTGATCGCCGACTTCTACAACGCCTACTACCGGCCCGGTCGCGCGGTGCTGATCGCGGTCGGCGACTTCGACCCGGACGTGATGGAAGCCAAGATCAAGGCCCGCTTCAGCGACTGGCGCAACGATGCGCCGGCCGGCGCCGACCCCGACATCGGGCCGGTGGGAAAGCGCGGCGCCCAGTTCCGCATCGCCGTCGAGGACGGCGCGCCCACCAACCTGGAGCTGGCCTGGGTGACGCCGCCCGACCTCAGCGCCGACACCATCGCCAAACGCCGGCGCGAGTGGATCGATCGCCTGGGCCTGCAGGTGCTGAACCGGCGCATGGCGACCCTGGCGCGCGATCAGAACCCGCCGTTCATCAGCGCCGGCGCCTTTCGCGGCGCCCAGCTGCGCACCGATGAGATCACCGGCGTGATCGTCAACACCCAGCCCGACAAATGGGCCGAGGGCCTGGCCGCCGCCGAGGCCGAGCAGCGGCGCCTGGTCCAATACGGCGTGCGCCCCGACGAGCTGGCGCGGGAGATCACCGAGCAGGAAGCGTCGCTGAAGCTGGCCGCCGCCGGCGCCGCCACCCGCCGAACCCCCGTCATCGCCGACGAGATCGCCGGCACGCTCGAAGACGACGAGGTGGAGACCAGTCCCGCCGACGACCTGACGCTCTTCGAAACGGTGACCAAGGACTTGAAGCCGGAAACCGTGTCGGCGGCGATGAAGGCCGACTTCGAAGGATCGGGCCCGCTGGTCTTCATGTCCGCGCGCGCGCCCGTCGACGGCGGCGAGAAAGCGCTGCGCACGGCCTTCGAAACCGACCGCGCCAAGCCGGTCAGCGCGCCCGAAGCGCCGCGTCAGGCGGTCTGGCCGTACACGGACTTCGGGACGCCCACCAAGATCGCCGAACAGAAGGAGGTCAGCGACCTCGACACCGTGTTCGTGCGCTTCGAGAACGGCGTGCGGCTGACCGTCAAGTCGACCAAGTTCCGCACCGACCAGGTGCTGGTCAGGGTGAGGTTCGGCGATGGGCTGGAGGGCCTGGCGCCCGACCGTCAGGCGATGACCTGGGCGGGCTCGGCCTTCACCGAGGGCGGCCTCAAGCAGATCAGCGCCGACGACACCGAGCGGGCCCTCGCCGGCCAGGTCTATGGCCTCAACTTCGGGGCCGAGGACGACGCCTTCTCGCTGGTCGGCGAGACCCGCACCAGCGATGTGACCACCCAGCTGCAGGTGATGGCCGCCTATGTTTCCGACCCGGGCTGGCAGCCCGAAGCGTTCCAGCGGATGAAGGGCTTCGGCAAGACGCTGCAGGACCAGTACGACGCTACCGACACCGGGGTTTTCGGCCGCGATCTCGCCGGGCTGATGCACGCAGGCGATCGGCGCTGGACCTTCCCGACCAGGGACCAGATCGAGGGCGAGACCCTGGACGACCTCAAGGGCCAGGTGACGCCGTCGCTGGCCTCGGGCCCGATCGAGGTGATCGTGGTTGGCGACATCACCGTCGACAAGGCGATCGCCGCCGTCGACGAGACCTTCGGCGCCCTGGCCAAGCGGCCCGATCCCGCGGCGCCCGCCCCGCCGGCGCATCCTCCCGGCTTCCCGGCGCCCAACACCCAGCCGGTGGTGGAGACGCACAAGGGCCGCGCCGACCAGGCCATGGGCTTCGAAACCTGGCCCACCGACGACTTCTTCGCCAATCCGCAGCAGGCGCGGATCAACGACGTGCTGAGCGATGTCATTCAGCTGCGCCTGATCGACGTGCTGCGGCTCCGCGAGGGCGTCACCTACGCGCCCGGCGCCAGGGCCAGCGCCAGCTTCGTCTGGCCGCACTGGGGCTTCATCAGCGCCCAGATCGAGGCCCCGCCGGCCAAGATCGACGGCTTCTTCGCCGACGTGGCCAAGATCGTCGCGGACCTGCGAACCACGCCGGCGACGCCCGACGAACTGGAGCGGGCCAAGAAGCCGCGCATCGAGGGACTGGAGAAGGCCATGGCCACCAACGAGTACTGGCTCTTCGGCCTTTCCGACGCCCAGGCCGATCCGCGGCGGCTGGACAACCTGCGCGCGGCCGAGGCCGGGCTGGAGCGGGTCACCGCGGCGGACCTCATGAAAGCCGCCCAGACCTATCTGCTGGACGAGAAGGCCTGGAAACTGGTGGTCAAGCCCCAGGGAAGCTGAGCCGGCGGCACGCTCTGTCGGCGCCTCTCTGAAGGCGGACCCGCCATCGTCTGAACGCGACGCGTGGAGTGACGCGGCCGCCGCCTGACCCGATCGGCGCTCAGATCACCTCCAGGCAGTCGCGATCCGGCAGCGGCGGGAAGGTCGCGGTGGGCAAGGTCTGGTACCAGAACGCCACCGTGGCGATGTCGTCCTGCAGCGGCAGGAAGCGTCGGTCCTTGTCAGTGCGCCAGCCCAGCGCCTGGATGGTGACCTTCAGGTCCGCTTCGAAGCGGATCGGGTCGACGATGTGCCAGCGGTACATGCCAAAGCGTTGCTGCGATTTGTACACGCCGTCGGGTCGGATCACCTGCGGCAGGCCCGCATGGGGCGTTGTGAACTCCGCGTAGAAGTTCTTTCGGTCAGGATCGACAAAGCCCGGATCAAAGTCATAGGCGCCGCCGAAATAGTCCTCGGTGCCGGTGCCGCAGATGGTGGGAAATTCGCTGTCGCCGTCGAGGAAGAACTTGATCTCGCCTTCGCCCCACCAGCCGTTGTTGTTCACGCCCCGGGCCATGTAGGTGCCTACGTATTGGCCGGCGCCGATCACCCCGTCGACGATGGTGTAGACTTGCTTGTAGGGCAGCGGATTGGTCCGCCGGAACTGGGCGTGAAAATAGGCCGCGTCGGCGGGCACATCGGTCAAGGCGTAGTTGATCTGGTACCAGAACCAGATGGTCTCCTCACTGAGGTTCTCCAGCGTGAAGCGGGCGCGTTCGCGAAACGGCATTTCCCAGTAGCAGTTGAACGCCTGGCTGGGATTGACGCACACCGCCAGGGAGGACACCTGGGCATGGCTCTCCCACCCACAGGCGAAGAAGTCGCCGACCGGGCACTCGATCGAGGGCTGATCCTGGCCATCCCAATAGACCCGCAGAATACTGTGGCGGAAGCGGCCGAACGCCTGGGTCATCCAGATCTGCTGGATGGCGCCCGATCCCTCGATGTCGGCCAGGCTCGCGGTCTCGCCCGGCTTGATGATGACGAACGGCGAGACTTTCCAGCCCTGTCCGAGGCCGCGGGCCATGTGCGCCGCCGCCCCTTCCGTCGCCATGCCGCCGCGCCCCTTCTCGCCGGTGAAGTTCTCCGGGCTGATCGAGCGGCTCTTGGCCTTCGACAGGCGCGATAGGTTCCCCAGATGCAACCCAAGGCCCGAGAACCCCTCCATGATCAGGCGCCCTTTTCCGGTTCCATCGAACGATCTTGCGATGGGAGCTAGCATCGGGCGCAAGGCGTGGTCTTGACCCTCGTCAAATTGCAGACCGCACGGCCGATACCTTGCGGCCTCGCCACTGGAGCCTGAGCGCAGTCCCCCACCCGCGCCTTGCGCGCGGCGGCTTGATTCGCGGCCGCCGTTGGGCCAGTCACTGCCTCAAATCTGGGCGATGCGGCGATGAGCATTCTTCTCAAGCTGGCGGTGGTCGGCGCGCTTGGCGCGGCGCCGAGCGCCCAGCAGCAGCTGCAGGCGGCCCAGCAGGCCCTGCAGCAAGGCGCGCTCGGCAGGGCCGCGGCGCTGGCCAGCGCCAGCCTGCGGTCGACCAGCCACACCGCCGCCGACCGGGAGGCGGCGCTGGTGGTGCGCGGCGCCGCCGAAGGGGGGATGGGGCAGACCGAGGCGGCGATCGCCGACCTGGACCAGGCCCTGACCCTCAAGCCGGACGACTGGATGGCCTACGTCGACCGGGGGCAGGCGAAATACTTCAAGCGCGACCTCGACGGCGCGATCGACGACTTCGCAGCGGCGATCAAGCTGAAGCCGGACGCCGCGCTCGCCTTGGCCGCCCACGGCGAGGGCCTGCGCGCCAAAGGGGATCTGGCCGGCGCGCTGAAGGACTACGACCAGGCGGTGGCGCTGGAGCCCGACAACGCCCGTTTCCTCGCCGGCCGCGCCGCGGTCCTGCAGGCCAAGGGCGACGCCTCGCGCGCCGCCAGCGACCTCGACACCGCCATACGCCTGCGACCCGACATCGAGTCCTCGTTCATGGAGCGCGGGCGCCTGCGCCTGCAGGAGGGCCAGCCGCAGGCGGCGACGGCGGACTTCGACGAGGCGGCCAAGCTCTCGCCGCTGGCGGGCGAGCCGCTGCTGCTGCGGGCGGTCGCCGAGAACGCCGCCGGGAACCGCGAGGCGGCGCTGGCCGACGCCAACCAGGCCGTACGGCGCAACAGCGCCAACATCTGGGCGCGGCTCGAGCGGGCGGAGATCAACGGCGCGCGGGGCGATCAGGCGGCGGTGATCGCCGACGACACCGCCGTTATCGCCACCGATCCGAAAGAGGACCTGGCCTATCGCCAGCGGGCCTTCGCCCTGCTCACGACCGGCAAGCTCGACCAGGCGCTGGCCGACGCGACCACCGCGGTGACCCTGGCCCCGAACCTGGCCAGCGGCTATGGCCTGCGCGCCGACATCCGTCTGCGCACGGACGACCTGGACGGCGCGATCGCCGACTACTCCGCCTACCTGAAGCTGCGGCCCGAGGGCTTCCAGGCGCTGATCAATCGCGGCTACGCCTATTCGCGGCGCCGTCAGTTCGATCCGGCGCTGGCCGACGTCACCGCCGCGATCAAGCTGAAGCCCGGATCGCCCGGGCCGCTGCTGGCGCGGGCGGCGATCCTGGACGAGAAGGGCGACTACGACGGCGCCATCGCCGACCAGACCGCTGTGCTGGCGATGACGCCCGACAATCCGCGCGCGCTGATCGCCCGCGGAGTCAGCTACGAGAAGAAACGCCAGTTCGCCGCCGCCATCGCCGACTTCGACCACGTCGCCAAGCTGGCGCCGACCGACGGGGTTCCCGTGGCCGAGCGGGCGGTGGCGCGGGACATGTCCGGCGACCTCACCGGCGCGGTGAGCGACTACGACACGGCGCTGAAACTGAAGCCGGACCTCACCGGCGTCCACTTCTACCGCGGCTGGGCGCTCTATCGTCTGAGCCGCTTCGCCGAGGCGGCCGACGACTTCGCCGTCGCCGTGACCGCGGACCCGAAGTCGGCCTATGCGCACCTGGGCCGCGGCGAAGCCAACCTGAAGCTCGGCAAGTACGAGGTGGCCGAGAGCGAGATCAGCCAGGGACTGACGCTGGATCCGCGCAGCGTCGCCGACCAAGTCGCCTGGATGAAGATCCTGCTCTCGCACAAGGCCTGGGACGGCGCCCTGGCGGAGTCGCAAGCGATCATCGCCGCCGCGCCCGCCAACGCCGCCGGCTATTGGGGCCGCGGTTATGTGAAGGCCGCGCTTGGCCAGGGCGCCGAGGCGCTGGCCGACTACGACCAGGCGCTGAAGCTGGATCCGGGCGACCCGACCAGCCACATCGACCGGGGCGCGACGCAGGAGGCGCTTGGGCATGACGATCTCGCCCGCGCCGACTATGAGGCGGCGCACCGCCTGGACCCCGCCTCGCCGACCCCTCTCATCCTGCGCGCCGCCCTGGCGAGCCGGACCGGCGGTTTCGCCGAAGCGCGCGCCGACATGACCGCGGCCCTGACGTTGCAGCCGGGCGATGCACAGCTTTTGGCGATGCGCGCCCACTACGCCTGGCTGGCGGGGTCGTATGAGGCCGCTGTGGGCGACGCCCAGGCCGCCCTGGCGGCCAAGCCCGGCGACCCGGTCGCCCTGGAGGAACGCGGCAGGGCCCGGTTCCTTGGCGGCGGAGCGGCCACGCTAACCCAGGCCGCCGCCGACTTCGCCGCCGCC
This sequence comes from Caulobacterales bacterium, assembly GCA_044445785.1. Taxonomy (GTDB): domain Bacteria; phylum Pseudomonadota; class Alphaproteobacteria; order Caulobacterales; family Caulobacteraceae; genus Acaudatibacter. The sequence goes on along the minus strand of JBIOEF010000017.1, from coordinate 11,645 downwards.
GCTTCGGCGCGAGGCGACGACCTCTACGACGCCATCTGGGCCTTCCTCAGCCTGGCGAAGGGGGGCGGCGACGGCGCCGCTGTCCCGGCCCGCGCCACCGCCGGGCCGCAGACGGCCTGGCCGGCGCCGGTGGCGCAGTTCCTGGCCGGCAAGCTCACGGCCGACCAACTTCGGGCGGCCGGGCCGGCGACGGCGCCCCAGGCCAAGGACGGCCACCTCTGCGACATCGAGCTCTTCGTCGCCCTGCAGCGCCTGATCGCCGGCGATCGGGCGGCGGCCGCCGCCGGGTTCCTCAAGGCGCAGGACGCCTGCCCGCTGAACGGATTCGACCACGCGGTCGCCGCGGTCGAGCTGAAGCGCCTGAAAACCTGACCAGGGCCGCGAGTTGTAGGCCGACTAGTAGACGACCCCGCCGACGCCCCCGTCGAGGCTCATCGCCGCAGAGACTGAGCTCTCGCGCGTTTCCTCGCGATAGGCGGTGTACTTCTCGGTGATCAGGATGGTGAGCACCTTCACGCCGGCGCCGAAGCGTCGCAGCAGGGAACGCTCGTTGCAGTCGCGGGCCGGCTTCTGGGGCCGGCATTCCAGCCGCCCGCCGCCGTGTCCCGGGCTGTGCCATAGGGCCTCGCCCTTGGCGCAGGCGATCGTCTGGCCGCCTTCGAACGAGACGCGCTCGTTCCACTTGGCGATGGTCACCTGCATGTGGGTGCCGGCGATGCAGCGATAGAGCTCGCCCTCGAAATTCTCGTCGATGTCGCGGTCCGGCGCGGTCTGGGAGGCCGGGTGCGGCACGTCCTTGTCGTCGAAGCAGAAGGCCTGGATCACCACCTTCTCGAAGCGTGAGCGGGTGGCCTCGAAGGCCGAGCGGCGCTCGCCCTCGACGTTGAGGCCGTTGATCGCGCCGACGGGGCCTGGCGCGGAGACGAACCCGCCTCCCCCGCCGCTGACGAAGGCGGCGGTCTGGCCCTGGGCGACGGCGCCCGCTGACGCGTTGGCGCTGGCGCTGACGTTCACCACCACGCTGGGGGCGACGAAGACGTTGACGCCGGGAATGACGATGTCGTGCCCGGGCGAGCAGCACGGCGGACTGGAAGGAGGCGGCGTCGGCGGCGTGCAGCACGGCGGCGGCGTGCAGTTGCACGGCGGCGGCGGCGACGGCGGCGAGCAGCAATTGCCTCCGGCGATGGCGGCGGAGGGCGCGGCCGCCAGCATCAGCCACAGGCCGAAGCCGGCGATCAGCGCCGTCAGGTTGATCCGAATGGCCATCGACCGGCTCTCCTCGACCTTCTTGAGACCAGGCTTGGGACGCTCGGCGGCTGTGCCGTTTTGGCGCGTTCTGGACCTGGCCCGCCGCTTTCCTGCAACCCCTGTGCGGCCATGCGCGGCCGCGGCCGAAGGCTTCGAGGAAGACCGGCGATGTTCCATTTGAACACGGAACTGTTGATAGACTATTGGCGCGAGCGTCGTGGTGAACGGGCCCTGCCGGCCAGAGCCGACATCGATCCGACCGCGTTCGCGGCGCTGGCGCCCAATGTTTTCATCGTCTTGCGTCAGGGCGCCGGCGACTATCGCTTCCGCCTGGCTGGCGAGGGCGTCCACGACCTGCACGGCCGCGCCCTGGCCGGCGAGAACCTCCTGCTGCTCTGGCGCGCCGACCACCGCGGCTTCCTCACCAGCGCCCTGGAGGCGGCCATGCGCGCGCCGGCCCCCGTGGTTGTGAGCGCCGAGGCGCGGACCCGCGACGCCATCGCCGGGCGCCTGGAGATCCTCTTCGCACCGCTGAGCGGACCGACCGGCCTCGCCGACCGGTTCCTGGGCCTCTGCCAGCCGATCGCGCCGTTCGAACACCTGGACGGCCGGACCTTGAGCGACCTGGCGATCCGCAGCGTCAACAGCGGCGCAGCCCGCCGCGCCGCCTCCAGCCTGCGCCTGGCCGCAGTGGACGGCCGCCAGATCGCCTAGTTGACAAGCTCCGCTTAGGCGAGCGGCGGCGCGCCACATCGATATTGCCTATCCAGGCGCGCGGCCAAGCGCCGGGATGTGCTAGAGCTTCACACTTTCCACGGAATGACTGGGGGACCAATCGATGCGCGCCGCCTTGCTCTGCCTCGCTGCCGGTCTGATGGCGCTGGGCGCCTGTTCGAAGACACCGGGCGCCGCCCCGGCCGCCACCAACGTCACGCAAGGTCCGAGCGTCGGCCAGGCGAGCGCCCCCGCCGCCGCGGCGGCGGCCTCGGGACCGGCGATCTCCGGCGTCTTCACCGGCGATGGCCAGCAGTCGACCCTGACCCAGGTCACCGCCCATACGGACGAGCCCTTCGATGGCAAGCCGGTCACCGCCCTCGTCTTCACCGTCAAGGACCAGGGCGGCGACGCCAAGGCGGCTGAAGACGCCCTGTTCGGAAATTTCGGCGACGCGATGGTGATCAAGGTCCAGCCGGACGGTACGGTGGTTGAGGCCGACGTGGTGCATTCGGGCTTGAAGAGTCCTGGATCGGTCTCGCTGAGCGGCGTCATGACCATCAAGGGCTACAGCGCCAGCGGTGGCCAGATCTCAGGCGAGCTCACGTCCGGCGGGCCGACCGACCTGTTCGACCACAAGCTCAACGTTGACCTGACTTTCCACGCCAAGGCGCCGTAAGCGGCGGCGGGAGGCGACCTGCGCCTCCGCGGGGTTGGCCGCGATCAGCGGTGCGGACGAGACGACCAACAGCGGATCGGCCTCTGGGCTGACCTTGGCGCCGGCTCACCACCCGTCGCTAGCCGGCAAAGTCCGCTTCTCGGCGCCTCGCCAACGTCCGCTCACGACTCATGGCCGAGGGCCCGCGCCGCCCGACAGGCCTGCGATGCTCTCGATCACGTTGCGCCAGTCCGGCGCATCGAGATCGCCGCTCCAGCCCGCCAGGTGTGCGCAGTGGATGCGGTCGAACGGCTGCGGCGGAACCGCGCCGTCCAGGCTCAGTTGGACCAGGGTTCCCGCTTCCCGCGCCAGGTCGGCCTCCGCTCTCACCCACCGAGACTCCACGGCTTCGGCGGACCAGACGACGACCACGGCCTTGGCGGATTTCAGCCGCTTCTCGATCACTTCGGCGAAGTCGCTCTGCATAGGCAGGATGTCGTTGCGCCAGACGCCGTAGTCCAGGGCGCGGAGGGCCTCGCCGATCTTATGCGCCCCGGCCTCTGTGGACTGGGCGTAGGAGATGAAGATGGTCGGGTCGGTCATGACTGTCTCTCTTGTGAGGTGGATGAGATCGTCGACCGACAAGGGTTCGCCGCTGGCCAACCGCCGCCGCACCGCACCCAGCAACTCCAGCCTGCGCGCGTCGCCCGTCATGCGCGAGCGAAAGGCGGCTTCCTGCAGCAGCAGGACCGCATCGAGGTCGGCGAGTTGGTCGCCAAGAAGCTCCCCAACCCGCTTCAGCGGCACGCCGAGGGATTTCAAGGCGAGCACCTGGTGAAGACGAACCATCTGGTCAGGTCCGTAGGTGCGCCATCCAGTGCTCGTGCGCACTGGATTGACCAATCCAAGCGTCTCGTAGAGGCGCAAAGCTTTAGTGCTTACCTTGAGCCGGCGTGCAGTTTCGGCTGGGCTGAAGAAACGTGGCTGTTGGTTCACGAGCAATACCTGTCTTCGACCCAACCGCGTTTTCGAGTTTGTCCCAGGGGCAGGGTCAAGAGGTTTTTCGGCGGCTGACCGCGCCGGCCCGTGACTGTCAGCTTGCCCCTCCTAGATCCGCTTTCCACCCATTTCCTGAGGAGCCTGCAACGCAGGCGTCTCGAACGGAGCTGAGGCAACGACCGGGTTCGACCTTTAGCGGTCATTGGCCCGGGACTTGCGCGCCGCAGCCACCCAGCTCGCCTGAATGGCAAGGTGTCCCTAGCCGAATCTCGCGAGGTCCGCACACGGCCGTAGCCGGGTGTTCATCGAACCGTTTCCTTCTCTTTGGGCGCCGATACGCGGCGCGTCTTGGTCTGGGCCTTGGGCTTGGGCAGCAGTCGGAAGCGCGTCTGGCACCACCCGAAATCAACGCCCACATCCAGCAGGGCGTCGGAACGTCCGCATGGACAGGCAAATTCCATGACCGCGAGGACACGGTAGGACTCTCCGGCTCGGAGGGGCACGGGCCTACCGGTGGCATGGTTCGGGGCGGCATTGACGCACAGAACCAGATCGCCAGGGCCGACAGCGTCGCTCATGGCTCCATCCATAGCATTTCCGAGAACCTGCATGAACACCGCTGACCATTGGCAGAGCGGCGGCACTCCCAATCATGGGGAGGGAGGTGTTAAGGGAGCCGCTCAAGGAGGCTTCCATGCAGCATGCGCTGAGCGTCGGCCGGATGAGCGGCAACCGCTCGACCTTTCCCGAATGGTACCAGGCGGTCTGCCGCGAGGCGGACCTGGCCGAGGTCAGCCCCGTGCGCGGGATGATGATCATCAAGCCGTGGGGCTATGGGATCTGGGAGGAGATGCAGCGCGACCTGGACCGGCGGATCAAGGAGACCGGCCACGTCAACGCCTACTTCCCGCTGTTCATCCCGCTCTCCTTCTTCGCCAAGGAGGCCGAGCACGTCGAGGGCTTCGCCAAGGAGATGGCGGTGGTAACCCACCACCGGCTGAAGACGGTGGACGGCAAGCTGCAGGTCGATCCGGACGCCAAGCTGGAGGAGCCGCTGATCGTGCGGCCGACGTCGGAGACGATCATCGCCGACGCCTTCCAGCGCTGGATCAAGAGCCACCGCGACCTGCCCCTCTTGATCAACCAGTGGGCCAACGTGGTGCGCTGGGAGATGCGCACCCGGCTCTTCCTGCGCACCTCCGAATTCCTCTGGCAGGAGGGCCACACCGCCCATGCGGATGCGCAGGACGCGCGCGCCGAGACCATGCGCATGCTGGAGGTCTATCGCGACTTCGCCGAGACCACGCTGGCCATGCCGGTGATCGCCGGGGAGAAGCCGGAGAACGAGCGGTTCCCGGGCGCGGTCGCCACCTATTCCATTGAAGCGATGATGCAGGACGGCAAGGCGCTGCAGGCCGGCACCTCGCACTATCTCGGCCAGAACTTCGCCAGGGCGCAGAACATCCGCTTCCAAAGCGCCAAGGGCGAGCTGGAATACTGCCACACCACCAGCTGGGGGCTCTCAACGCGCATGGTCGGCGGGGTGATCATGACCCACGGCGACGACGACGGCCTGATCCTGCCGCCAGCCATCGCGCCGCGCCAGGTGGTCATCGTGCCGATGCTGCGCGAGCGGCCGGAGGACGCGCAGGTGCTTGAGTTCGGCGAAGCGCTGGCCAAGGCGCTGAACGGCGGGACGGCGCTGGGCGAGCGGATGCGGGCGCTGCTGGACGTGCGCGGGATGCGCTCGGCCGACAAGCGCTGGGACTGGGTGCGCCGCGGCGCCCCGATCATCGTCGAGCTGGGACCGCGCGACGCCGCCGCCGGCCAGGTCACCTTCATCCGCCGCGACCGCCTGCGCGACGGCGAGAAGATCGTTTCCCAGGCGCTGAGCCGCGAGGCTTTCATCAGCCAGGCCCCGGCGATGCTGGCCGAGATCCAGGCGGCGCTCTACGCGGCGGCCAAGGCGCGGCTGGAGGGCAATATCCGAGCCGACGTGCGCAGCTTCGACGACCTGGCCGACCATTTCGGCGCGGCGGTGGACGAAGAAGAAGGCTCGCCCTTCAAGGGCTGGGTCCGCGCCCCCTGGTCACGCCCCACCGGCGCGGCGCTGGAGGCGGTGGACGAGCGGCTGAAGACGCTGAAGCTCACCCTGCGCAACACCCCGCTGGAGCAAGGTGCGGTCAGCGGCCAATGCCTCTTCACCGGCGAGCCGGCGGTGGAGGAAGTGCTGATCGCGCGGGCGTACTAGTCGGCGCCACCCCTCTAGTTGTCCCGACCCCTCACCGCACCTCTCCCCGTCTTCGCCGGGGAGAGGGATACTGATAGGTCAGCGGCGGTTTCGCTGTCTCGCCGCCACCCCGCTCCTTCAGTATCCCTCTCCCCACGCTAGTGGGGAGAGGTTCGGTGAGGGGTGGCGGCCGCGTTACGACGCGGCCGGCCCCTGCTCGGTCCGCGCTTCCTGGAGGATGTAGGCGCGGATGGATTCCACTTCGTCCGGCTGCAGGAACTTGGCGAAGCTGGCCATGCCGTTGGACTTCTTGGCGCCCTGCAGCACCACCGAGTTGAAGTTGTCCGACGAGAGGATCATCTGCGAGGTCTTCAGGTCGGGCAGGTAGCGGCCGGTGACGTTGGGCCCGTGGCAGTTGCTGCAGTTGGCGTTGTAGAGCGAAAAGCCCTTGGTCGCGTCGCCGGGCGAGGTGACGCCGGTGAGGTTGATGGTCATCCGCACGGGCGCCGGATAGGCGGGCGCCGTGTCGGTCCCGCCGATCTTGAACACCAGCAGCCGCCCCATCATCCGCGGGCGATCGGGGAGCACATAGGCGGCCGCCAGCGGCGCGGCGCCGCCGTAGCCGACCATCACCGCCACGTACTGGTCATTGCCGATCTTGTAGCTCATCGGCGCGGCGGTCATGCCGACCCCGGCGTCGTAGGTCCACAGCGGCTTGCCGTCCTTGGACGAATAGGCCGTGAACTTGCCATCGCCGTCGCCGGCGAACACCAGCCCGCCGGCGGTGGCCAGCGCCCCGGCGTTCCAGAACACCGGCTGATTCACCGTCCAGCGCGCCTGGCCGGCCACCGGGTCGAAGGCCACCAGCATGCCCTTCAGCGCGCCCCGCGAGGCGGCGATGGTCGCCAGCCGCTTGGCCTTGTCGGTGGGAAGCGCGCCCAGGTCGAAGTTGAGCCCGACATTCCAGGCGCCCTCGCGGGTCTTGAAGTTGGGGTCGGCGCCGTAGTTGAAGATCGACTCCATCGCCGGGATGAACACCAGCCCCTGTTTCGGATCGAAGGCGGTCGGCTGCCAGTTGTGTGCGCCATAGGGCGCCGGCGAGATGATCGTCCCCTGGGTCCCGTAGCGGGCGGTGGGGGCCTCGATCGGCCGGCCGGTCTTCATGTCGACGCCGGTGGCCCAGGTGATCTTGTCCGCCGGAATGAAGTTCCTGGCCGAGATCAACTGACCGTTGGTGCGGTCGATGACGTAGAAGAAGCCGTTCTTGTCGGCCTGCATCAACACCCTGCGCGGCTGACCGGCGATGGTGAGGTCGGCCAGGACCAGCTGCTGCACGGAGTCATAGTCCCAGGCGTCGTCGGGGGTCGGCTGATAGTGCCAGGCGTAGGCGCCGGTGTCGGCGTTGACCGCCACGATCGAGGAGATGAAGAGGTTGTCGGTCTTGCCGTCCGACCGGTGAATGGGCACCCACGGCGTGCCGTTGGCGGTGCCGAAATAGACCAGGTTCAGGTCTGGATCGTAGGAGATGGCGTTCCACACCGTTCCGCCGCCGCCCGAGGCCGGCACGCCGCCGCCCCAGGTCGCCGCCGCGGTCTTGGAGAGCACCGCATCGGAGGCCGCGCCGTCGGCTTTCCCCTGCGGATTGGGGGTGGTGTAGAAACGCCAGTCGAGGGCGCCCGTCTCCGCGTCATAGGCCGACAGGTACCCGCGCACGCCGTATTCGGCGCCGCCCTCGCCGATCAGCACCTTGCCCTTGATGACCATCGGCGCGCCGGTGATGGTGTAGGCCTTGGAGGGATCGGTGGTCTGGATCGACCAGACCTGCGCCCCGGTGGCGGCGTTGAGCGCGATCAGTCGCCCGTCGATGGTTCCCAGATAGAGCTTGCCGTTCCAGGCGGCGACGCCGCGGTTGACGATGTCGCAGCAGGCCTTGAAGCCGTTCTCCCGCGCCACCTTCGGATCATAGGACCACTTCAGCGCCCCGGTGGCTGCGTCGAACGCATAGACCTTGGACCAGGCGGTGGTGGTGTAGAGCACCCCGTCGATCACCAGGGGCGTGGCTTCCTGGCCGCGGTCGGTGTCGAACTGGTAGTGCCAGGCCAGGCCCAACTGGCCGACATTGGCCGTGGAGACCTGATCCAGCGGACTGTAGCGTTGGTCAGAATAGGTGCGCCCGTAGGTCAGCCAGTTGTTGGCGTCGCTGTCGGCGGCGGTCAGCCTGGCGCCGTCCACCGACGCGGGCGGCTTGTTGCAGGCCCCCAAGGTGAGGGCGATCAAGCCAGCCGCGATCCACGCGCCGAGCGTAAGCCGGTGTCCCATGCGTTCGTCTCCCATACCGCCCTAGCGCCGGTGAGCCGGCGTCTTGTGGGGCGACACTACGCCAAGCTTGGGCTTTGTCGAACCGTGACCCGGCGGCATCCCTTCGGGACGCCTCGCCGCAGGGCGTCGAATCTGTCCATGGTCGCGCCGCCATGCCCAACGAGCCCTTCTTCCGCCGCGACGGCGACGCCTACGCCCCAACCAAGGCCAGCATCGGCCCCTGGAGCCCGACTTCGCTGCACGGGCGGGTGGTGGCGGGCCTGCTGGCCGGCGAGATCGAGCGGCGCCACGGCGGGCCGGAATTCATGCCCGCCCGCTTCACCATCGACATGTACCGCCTGCCGGACCTCTCGCCGGCGGAGGTGTCGGTGCGCTCGGTGCGCGACGGCCACCGGATCAAGGTGATCGACGCCGAGTACAGCTGCGCCGGCGTCAGCATGGCCCGCGCCACCTGCCAGCTGCTGCGCAAGTCGCAGAACCCGGAAGGAAACGTCTGGCGCCCGCCCACCTGGGACGCGCCTCTGCCCAAAGACATCCCCCCGCCCGACAACGAGCGCGCGGCGATGGGCGGGATGTGGGCGGTGAGGCCGATCACCGGCGGCTTCGGCGTCTATGGCAGGAAGCGCACCTGGATGAGCGACATCCGCGAGCTGGTCGAGGGCGAAGCGATGACCCCCTTCGTCCGCGCCGCGCTCACCGCCGACATCGCCAGCCCGTTCGCCAACTCCGGCGACAAGGGTCTGGGCTGGATCAACAGCGACATCACCCTCTACCTCTGCCGCCTGCCGGTCACCGAATGGATCGGCGTCGAGGTGGCCAACCACCAGGCCAGCGACGGCGTCGCCATCGGCGAATGCTGGCTCTATGACGAAGAGGGACCGATCGGCTCGTCCAGCGTCGCGGCGCTGGCCCAGCGGCGGGAAATGCGGGGATAGCGATGCAGCTCTTCGACCTCACCGGCCGCGTCGCCCTGATCACCGGCGGCAACGGCGGGATCGGCCTTGGCATGGCGCGGGGCCTGGCGATGGCCGGCGCCAAGGTGGTGGTCGCCGCGCGCGACCAGGCCAAGAGCGAGCGTGCGGTGGCCGAACTCGTCGCGCTGGGCGCCGAGGCCCATGCGCTCGCCGTCGACGTCGCCGACGAGGCCGCCTGCCGGGCCATGGCGGGCGCGGCGGCCGAGCGGTTCGGGCGCCTGGACATCCTGGTCAACAACGCCGGGATCGCCAAACGCCGCCGGCCCGAGACGATGAGCCTGGCGGACTGGCGCGAGGTGCTGGAGGTGAACCTCGACGCCGCGTTCGTGGCCTGCCAAGCCGCCTTTCCGCTGATGAAGGCCGCCGGCGGGGGCAAGATCATCAATATCGGCTCGATGTACTCGCTCTTCGGCGCGCCGTACGTCAGCGCCTACGCCGCCAGCAAAGGGGGCCTGGTGCAGCTGACCAAGTCGCTGGCCGCCGCCTGGGCCGGCGACAACATCCAGGTCAACACCATCCTGCCCGGCTGGATCGAGACCGACATGACCCGCGGCGCCAAGGAAGGCTCGGCGGAGTTCGACGCCGCCGTCGTCGGGCGCACCCCGGCCGCCCGCTGGGGCGAGCCCGCCGACTTCGCCGGCCCGGCGGTGTTCCTCAGTTCCGCCGCCTCCGACTTCGTCACCGGCGTTTCGCTCCCCGTCGACGGCGGCTACTCGATCACCGGCTGAGGGTCCGATCCGCGACCTTCCGGGTCGGCCGGAGGCGTTGAGCATCCGAGCCATCCGCCAGAAGCCAAGCCCCTTCGTGTCCTTGGCTTCCTTCGTGTCCTTCGTGTCGAAACGGGCGGTTCGGCTTGCGCGGCCGCGGAAAGTCCTGCCTCAATCCGCCCGTTCGAGACGGGAGGCGGCGCGATGAGCTTGACCGACAACGCTGCACGGCTGGCGATCCGGCCGAACGAGACCGGCTTCGGCGCGGAAGTGACGGGACTGGATCTGTCGCGGCCCTTGCCCGGCAGGACGCTCTCGGCGGTGAAGGCGGCGTTTCTGGCGCACGGGGTGCTGTGGTTCCCTGACCAGCCGCTGACCCACGATCAGCTGGAGGCGTTCACCCTGCAGCTCGGCCAGTTCGGATACGATCCGTACGTCGCGCCGCTGGCGGACCGCCCGCACATCCTGGAGGTCCGCCGCGAGCCGGACGAGACCACCAACCCCTTCGGCGGCGCCTGGCACTCGGACTGGAGCTTCCAGGAGACTCCGCCGGCGGCGACGATCCTCCACGCCAAGGTCGTGCCGCCGATGGGCGGCGATACGCTCTATGCGGACGGCGTCGCCGCCTACGAGGCGCTGAGCCCGGCCTTCCGGCGGATGATCGCGCCGCTCAAGACCATCCATTCCGCCGTACGGCCGTACGGTCCGAGCGGCTCCTTCGCCAAGGAACAGGGTCGAAAGGGCATGAAGATCCTGCCCAGCGTCGAGGCGGAGAAGCGCTTCCTTCACCCGCTCGTCCGTACCCTGACGGATGGCCGCAAGTCGCTGTTCGTCAATCCGACCTATACGCTCAGCATCGAGGACTTCGACGAGGCCGAGAGCGCAGCGATGCTCGGCTTCCTCTTCAAGCACATGACCGACGAGCGCTTCGTCTATCGTCACCGATGGAGCGCGAACATGCTGACCATGTGGGACAACCGCCGCGCCTTGCACAACGCCACCGGCGGCTACGACGGACACTTGCGCCTCATGCACCGCACCACCGTGGCGGGCGAGCGGCCGCTCTAGAGGCGCGCACCGCGGGCGGCCTTAAGGGTCGGATTGAGCTTCCGGCTGGCCGGTGTCTTCCTTGCGCGGCAGGGCCGGCGACGGAGCGGTGACGCCCGTTCGGTTCGTGAAAATCCCCTGCAGCAGCGGGCTCGGCGGACAACTTTCCGGCGCCAGGCCGATTTCCTGGCGCTCCCCAGGATTGTCGGCGGCCGGGGGCGCTGGTTGGGTCGACTTGGGCTGTTCCGCCGACTTTGGGGTCGCCGGAGCTGGAGCTGGAGCCGGACCTGGAACTGGCGCCGGCTCGGGCTCAGGCGGACACGGCGCGGGCTGGGGCATGACTTTTGGCGCATCGTCGAGCGGGGCGGGCCGCGGCGCGGCGCGTGGCGGAGTTGACGGGGAGTCGGGCGGCGCCGGCGTGGCTGGCTTGGCCACGGCGGCACCGGGCGGACAGGGACCAAGCAGGCGCAGGGCGTACAGACGTTGCTCGGCCGCGCCAAGCTCGGCCAGGGCCGAGCGGATGGTCGCCAGCTCCCGGGCCAACTGGTTGTCGAGGTTGGCGACCTGCTGCGCCGTGCCGGATGTCGCGAGGCGGTCGCGCATCGCCAGATCGGCGGCGTAGCCGGACGCCAGCGCCCGCAGACTCGCCCTCAGCTGGTTGATCTTCGCGTGGGTCGCGGCGAGGTCGGCCTTGGCTGCATCGTTGTCGCAAGGGGGCAGCGGCGGCTGGGCCGGGGGCGCAGGCGCCG
>JBIOEF010000016.1:0-42425 GCA_044445785.1 Caulobacterales bacterium | reverse complement strand
CGCGAAGCGAGCAGGGTGGGGGAGTCCGACGCGTCAACGATAGCCGGCTTGCCAGTGCGCGTGTCTCCAGACTCCCCCACCCGTCCGCCGCTGCGCGGCTTCCACCCTCCCCACGAGGGGGAGGGAGGTGGGCGCCTGCTCCCCGTGCGCCTGGGCCTGCGGCAGATCCGGGGGCTCAAGGACGAGGAGATCATCCGCCTGATCAATGCGCGCAACGCCGGCGCGGCGACCCTGGAGGACCTGGCCGTCCGCGGGCAGCTTTCGCGCCGTACGCTGGAACTGCTGGCCGAAGCCGATGCGTTCCGCTCCTTGGGGCTCGACCGGCGCGAGGGGCTCTGGGCGGTGAAGGCGCTGGCGGCGGAAGTGAAGACGCCCATCGAGGCGCCGCTGCTGGCGGGGCTGGGGCTGGAGGAGGACGCCGTCGATCTGCCGAAGATGACCCTGCCGGCGCACGTGGCCGAGGACTACCGGACCACCAGCCTCTCGCTGAAGGCCCACCCCTGCCGCTTCTTCCGCTCCCTGCTGACGAGCCTCGGCGCGGTGACGACCGAGACGCTGAAGACGATGAAGGACGGCCAGCGGGTCACGGTCGCCGGCCTGGTGCTGATCCGCCAACGGCCGGGGACAGCCAAGGGGGTGGTGTTCGTCACCCTGGAGGACGAGACCGGCGTCGCCAACGCGGTGGTCTGGAAGGACGCCTTCGCCGCCAATCGCCGGGCGGTGATGGGCTCGTCGTTCCTGATGATCGGCGGGCGGCTGCAGCGGGCGGGCGAGGTGATCCACGTGGTCGCCGAACGCTTCACCGACCTCTCGGCGCGGCTGGCGGAGATGAAAAACGCCGACGGGGACATGCCCCACCGGCGTCCTTCAACCGAGCGGCTCCAACGGAGCCGCGACTTCCACTAATTCAGATCAGCGCGGCGTCGCGTAGGCGGAGGACATCCAGCCGCGGTTGCCGTTCTCGTCGTCGACCTCCATCCAGATGCCGTCGCGCTTGCCGGTGGGATAGACCAGGGCGCCGGTCTTGACCGTGTAGCGCGAGGGATCGTCGGTGGAGGGGCCGGTGCGCAGATGCACGTCGGTGGTGGTGCGCTGGGCGGCGATCGGAGCGTTCGCCTGCTGCTCGCCCGGCTGCTGCTGCTGGGCGTAGTGGACCATGTCGACGAAGGCCTTGAAGTAGGCGGCCATGATCACCTGGCCGATGTCGGTGTTCTGATAAGCGCTGCCGGCGATGGCGGCGAAGCCCGCCCAGCCGCCGAAACCGCCGCCGCCGCCAAAACCGATGTCCGTCTTCTGGGCCGCGCCCTCGGCGATGTAGAGCTGTTCGGTGGTGCGCGCGTCCACCAGGGTGATGATGGTGCTGGCCTGCTTACTGCGGATGTTGATGCCGCCAAGCGCCGCGCCAAAGCCCCCCGGAATGAACCCGCCGAGCGCTGCGCCGACATTGGCGCCGCTGGAATTGTTGTTCTCGTGGGTGATGTCGGGGATCAGGAAATAGTCCGCCGCCAGCACCTGGCCGCGACCGACGTTCTGGCCGCGCTGGAGTTCACCCGACTGGTTGAGCTCCTCCTCCTGGCGGTGCATGGCCAGGCCTTGGTTCATGTCGATCATGCGGAAGCAGCCCGACCGCAGGGCGAACATCTTGATCACCCCGTCAGGCTGCGGAAGATTGTACTCGGACCACCAATCCCGGTCCGGCTCCTTCACCGCCGCCGTCCCCAGCGGCCGGTCGCAATGGGGCAGGTCCGGCGTCGACTGGTTGCCGGAACTCTTGTCCATCCCGTAGGGCTGAGAGGCGTTGGCCGCGCCTAAGGACGCGGCGGCCATGCCGAGCGAGAGCGCGGCGGCGAACACTGTGCGCATGAGGAGAATCCCTTCCTTGATGCGCCGAGCTTATCCGCAGGTTTGGCGTCGTTCAACGCCGAGACTTGTCGCTTAGCGGAGGTCCTGGAAGCGCTTGCCTTCGGCGACCAGTTTTTCCAGCAGGGGCGCTGGCTTGAACGTATCGCCCATCTGGGTCTGGAATTCCTTCATCTTGGAGAGAACCTTGTCGAGACCGACCTGGTCGCCGTACCACATCGGCCCGCCCCGATAGACCGGCCAGCCGTAGCCGTTCTCCCAGACCACATCGATGTCGGAGGCGCGGATCGCTTTGCCCTCTTCGAGGATCTTGGCGCCCTCGTTGACCATGGGATAGACGCAGCGCTCGAGGATCTCCTCGTCGGAGATGTGGCGCGAGTTGACCCCCGACTTGGCGACGAAATCCTGGATGATCTTCTCGGTGACCGGCGAGGGCTTGGCGTTGCGGTTCTCGTCGTAGTCGTAGAAGCCGGCGCCGGTCTTCTGACCGCGGCGGTCCATCTCGCAGAGCACGTCGCGCAGGGTCTCGCCCTTGGACCGTTCCTTGACCCAGCCGATGTCTAGGCCGGCCAGGTCGCTCATGGCGAAAGGACCCATGGGGAAGCCGAATTCGTAGAGCACCCGATCAACGTCCCAGGGCATGGCGCCTTCCAGGATCAGCTTGTTGGCCTCGCGCTGGCGCTGTCCCAGGATCCGGTTGCCGACAAAGCCAGGGCAGACCCCTACAAGGACGCCGATCTTGCCGATCTTCTTGGCCAGCTTCATCGAAGTGGCGATGACCTCCTTCGACGTATGGTCGGCGCGGACCACTTCCAGCAGCTTCATCACATTGGCCGGCGAGAAGAAGTGCAGGCCGATCACCGCTTCGGGCCGCTTGGTCACCGAGGCGATCTCGTCGATGTTCAGGCCCGAGGTGTTGGTGGCCAGGATCGCGCCCGGTTTGCAGATGGCGTCGAGCTTGGCGAAGATGTCCTTCTTGATGTCCATCCGCTCGAAGACGGCCTCGATGATCAGGTCCGCCGGCGCCAGCGCCTGCATGTCGAGCGATCCCTTGATCAGCGCCATCCGCTCCTCGACCTGGGCGGCGGTGATGCCACCGCGCGCGGCGGTGCGCTCATAGTTGCGGCGGATGGTGGCCAGGCCCCGCTCGAGCGCGTCCTCTTTCACCTCGACGATGGTCACCGGCACGCCGACGTTGGCGAAGTTCATGGCGATGCCGCCGCCCATGGTGCCGGCGCCGATGATGCCGACGCTGGCCACCGGGATGTTGGCCGTGTCGTCCGGCACATCCGGCACCTTGGCCGCCTGGCGCTCGGCGAAGAAGGCGTAGCGCTGGGCCGCCGACTGCGAGCCGGCCATCACCTCGGCGAACAGCTTGCGCTCGGTCTTCAGTCCTTCCTCGAAGGGCTGGTTCACCGCCGCCTCGATGCAGCGGATGTTGTACTCAGGGGCCAGGAAGCCGCGGAACTTGCGCGCGTTGGCCTTGCGGAAGTTCTCGAAGATCTCCGGATGGCCGCGCGCGGCTTCGACCTTCTCGTTGGACTCGCGCACCTTCTTCAGCGGCCGGCCTTCGGCCACGACCTTGCGGGCGAAGGCGACGGCGCCGGCGCGCAGCTTGCCTTCTTCGACGATCTCATCGACCAGGCCCATCTGCAGGCACTGCGGCGCCGGCACATGCTGGCCGGAGGTCATCATCTCCAGCGCCTTTTCGACGCCGACGATGCGCGGCAGGCGCTGGGTGCCGCCGGCGCCGGGCAGCAGGCCCAGGTTCACTTCCGGCAGGCCGCAGCGCGCCGATGGGACGGCCACGCGGTAGTGGCAGGCCAGCGCCACCTCGAGGCCGCCGCCCAGCGCCGTGCCGTGGATCGCCGCGACCACCGGCTTGGACGAGCCCTCGATGGCGTCCTGCACGTCGAAGAGGCTGGCGCCCTTCTGCGCGCCGCCGAATTCGGTGATGTCGGCGCCGGCGATGAAGGTGCGGCCCTCGCAGACGATCACGATCGCCCCCGCGCCAGCGTCGGCGCTGGCCGCCGCCATGCCGAGCGCCAATCCGTCCCGCACCGACGCGGAGAGTGCGTTCACCGGCGGGGAATTGAGGGTGATCACGCCGACATCGCCTTCGAGGGCGTAGTCGGTCACGGCGTTGATGGCGGTCATGGCGTTTCCTCAAGGGTTTTCGTGGGGCGGGCCGCGCCAGGCGCCGCCAAGGTTCAAACAACTGTATAAGCCCGGCCGCACTGCGGGCGTCAATGCCGCGGCGGGGTTCAGAAGTAGCGGCGGAGCTGGATGTAGATCTGAGCCGGCGGCGCCAGCAGCACGGGGCTCGTCGCCGAGAGCGGCAGGCCGCCGAACTCCGTGCGCGCCGGGCCGATCGGGGCCTGGACGCCGGCGGCCAGCGCGACGTTGTCGGCCAGGGAATAGGTCCCGGCGATCAGCGCCAGCACGCTGCCGTCATTGAGACCCACGATCAGCGTCGGGGTGAGGTCGAAGAGCGGCGTCACTTCCAGAGTCATGCCGCCGGCCAGGTAGTCGCGCCGGGTGTTGAACACCTGGCCGCGGGCGAGGCGGCCCAAGAGCTCTGGCGGCAGGTCGGCCAGGTCGAACGGGCGCCCGGCGACGCCAAAGCCGTTGTGGTAGTACTCAGCGAACACCGTGGCGTTGTGGCCGGCCAGCGTCACCGCGTCGCTGATGTTGGCGACGCCGGAGACGCGCACGCCGCCCCCCTTCAGCACCGTCGGCACGATCTCGAGGTTCCAGGTCGCGCCGCCAAGCGCTCCGTTGACCCCCGCCGCCGTCACCCAGTCGCCGTGGTCGCGCGCCACCAGCAGCGTCGTCTGATGGCCCAAGAGGGTGGTGTGGAAGTGCAGCGCCGCCGAGCTGGCGTCGGCGGTCACCGGGCCGCCGTAGCGCGCCGCCCTGGGCGCCAGGATGAACTGCAGGTCCGAGCCGTCCGCGAACAGGCGCTGGACATAGAGCATGTCGACACCCGGCTTGTACTCGGTGTCGGTGGCGGTCGGGCCGAAGGGATCGAAGAGGTCCATGGGCCGAAAGATGAGGCCGCTCCCCCAGGTCAGCGCCTGGCGCCCCACCCGCACCACCAGATTCGGCGTCGTATAGGTCAGCGCCAGGCGGTCGATGCTCTGGCTGGCGCGCCACGGGCCGCTGTTGGCGAAGGTGTCGGTGAGGTTGAAGAGGGTGGCTGGCGGGGCGGCGATCAGGCCGGATTCGGCGCGGGAGAGCGCGACGCTCGGGCCGTTCTCCGCCGCCAGCACATAGTGGACCTGGAAGCTCCACTCGCCCCAGGTCGGCTCCCAGGTGAGCCGCAGGTTCCCCAGCGCATCGTTGGCCGTGCGCTGGCCGAGCGCCGCCTGCACGCTCGCAGAGCCGGTGAACTCATCGGCGTCCTGCACCTCGATCCGGCCATGCACCCCTGCGGTCTGGGCGCGCGCGGCGCCCGCCGTCAACGTGGCGGCCAGGACCAACCCGGCCAGCCACGGCCGAGCCCTAGGCCGCAACCGGGGCGCTCCGCCGCGCATCGGCGGTGATCTTGCCATCGGTCATCTCGATCGTCCGCCGCGAATGGGCGATCACCCGGGCGTCGTGGGTGGCGATCAGAAAGGTGACCCCGGAGGCGGCGTTGAGCTGGGCCATCAGGTCGATCAGCTCCTCAGCGTTCTGGGAATCGAGGTTGGCGGTAGGTTCGTCCGCCAGCACGATGGCGGGTTTGGGGGCGAGCGCGCGGGCGACCGCCACCCGCTGCTGCTGGCCGCCCGACAGCCGCGCGGGCCTCCGGTCCTCGAGACCTTCGAGGCCCACCTCGCGCAGCACCTCGCGGGCGCGCGCCTGCCGCTCTGCGGGCGGGCGGCCCATCAGCCGTAGGATGAACTCGACATTCTCGATCGCCGACAGCACCGGCACCAGGCTGTAGGTCTGGAAGACGAAGCCGATCTTGCTCAGCCGCAGGTCGGCCAGCCGCGCGGCGTTCAGGTCGGTGATCGACTGGCCAGCCACGGTGATCGAGCCGGCTGTCGGCTGGTCGAGCCCGCCGATCAGGCTGAGCAAAGTGGTCTTGCCCGACCCGGAGGGGCCCGAAAGGGTGGCGAAATCGCCTGCCTCGATGTCGAGGTCGACGCCGCGCAGCGCCGGCACGTCCACCGCGCCCTGGCGGTAGATCTTGGTCACGCCCCGGCACTGGATGATCGCCGTCATGTGTGCTGGTTCCCCATCAGAGCGCGGCCATGGCCAGCACCGGGTTGGTCTTGGCCGCGGTGCGCGCCGGCCACAGCGTCGTCGCCACGCCCAGCGCCCAGACGATCAGGCTGAAGGTCGCGGCGTCGGCGAAGTCGAGGCGCGGGTAGAGCACGCTCGTCCCGCCGGCCATCTCCGCGCCGGCGGCGAGGAAGCCGAGGTCGAGGCCGTTGGCGAACGGCAGCAGCGTCAGCACCATCAGCCCGATCCCGGCCAGGACCCCGACGCCGATCAGCATCGCCGATTCCAGCATCACCTGGCCGACGATCCAGCCCGGCCGCATGCCCAGCGCCTGCAGCAGGCCAAACTCGCGGGTGCGCTCGAAGACCGCCATCAGCTGGGTGTTGACGATGCCGATGGCCATCAAGAGGAACATCACCATCAGCCAGATGGCGATGTAGGTCTGCGAGAAGGTCTCCATGGTGTAGGCGAGCGGCGAGAGGGTCATCCAGGTCTGTGTGTCCAGCGTCGGCGCGGCGCGCTTCAGCTGGGCGACGGCGTCGTCGAGCTTGCCCTTCGGCGGGACCTCGAAGCTGATCTCGGAGATCTGGCCGCGGAGACCCAGAGTGGTCTGGGCGGCGCTGACGCCGGTGAAGATGAACTCGTCCTGCACCGGCTTGGTATTGCCGAAGACGCCGACAATGATGGCGCCTGTCTCGGCCAGGTGTCCGTCGGCGGCCTGGGCCATGATGATCACCCGCTTGCCGAGCCGGGTCTTCAGCTTGTCGGCCAGGTCCTGACCGATGACGACGCCCTGATCGTTGTCGCCGACCAGATAGCGCCCGGCGAGCATCTGGGCGGGAAGGTCCGAGACCCTCCGCTCCGCCGCCGGCGAGACGCCCATCAGGGTGACGGCTCTAGTGCGGTATTCGCTCTGGATGATCGCCGGCAGGCGCAGCCGGGGCGCCCAGGCGCTGACCTGCGGTCCGTTGAGGGCGGCCAGCAGCGCGCCGGCCGGCTGCGGCATGCTGTGGCCGACGCTGGGGTCGTCGAGGTAGGCGGCCGCGTGGATCTGACCCTCGCCGGTGAGGAGGTGCAGGGTCTCCGCCTGACTCGAGGCCGCCCAGGCCTTCAGCATCACATCGAAGGTCAGGATCGACCAGACGCCGACGGCGACCACCGCCAGGGTGATCAGCGTGCGCCGTGGGTTGCGCCAGAGGTTGCGCCAGGCCAGCGGCGCGAAGAGCGCGATCTTGTCCATCTCAGGCCGCCCGCATGGCGATGGCCGGCGTCAACCGCGACACGCGCAGATAGGGCACCAGGCCGCCGACGATGATGGTGAGCAGCAGCGCGCCAGGTCCGGTCAGGGCGCTGAAAAGCGTGAGCGCCGGATAGAGCCGCGAGGACATGCCGAACGAGGCCATCACCTTGGGGTCGACCGGCATGACGATCCCCTGGCTCTGCAGCCAGAGCGTCACCGCCGCGCCGATGGCGACGCCGATCACCGAGCCCAGCAAGGCCAGGCCGAGGAGCTCGATCCAGACCATGGCGCCGATCTGGCCGGGGCGCATGCCCAGCGCCAGCAGCATGCCGAACTCGCGCGTGCGCTCCAGCACGCTCATCAGGAGGGTGTTGAGGATGATGAAAGCCACCACGATCACCAGGCTGGCGTAGAACAGCATGGAGGTTGCGTACTTCAGGTCGATGGCGTCGCGCATGGCCGGCTCCATCGCCTGCCAGTCGCGCACCGAGATCCCGTTCTTGGCGCCGATCGCCTCCAGCGCCGGCAGCGCCTGATTGACCGCACCCAGCGAGGGCCCGCCAAGGGCGATGGTGTTGGCCGCGCCCTCCATGCCGAAGGTGTCCTGGGCCCTGGCCAGCGGCATCTCCAGGATCGAGCGGTCGAGGTCGGGAATGCCGCTGTGGTAGACGCCGGCGACGGTGAGCACGTCGGCGGCCACCGAGCCGTCGCGGCCCGAGCCCAGCAGGGTGATCTTGCCGCCCACGCCCACGGCCAGATTCTTCGCCAGGATGTCACCCAGGATCGCCTGGTCGGTGTCGTCGGCCTTCAGATAGCGGCCGTCGGAGATGCGCGCGGCGATGGTCGAGATCTTCGCCTCGCTGGCCGGGTCGACGCCGACCACCGCCGCGGCGTAGCTGCGCGAGCCGTTGGCGAGGATGGCGAAGCCGTTGACCCTGGGCGCGGCGGTGGTGACGCCGTCCACGCCCTCGGCCGCGCGCGCCACCTGCTCGGGATGGTCGATGGCGAGCTCCAGCCTGGGGTCGGCCGCGTAGCCCTGCGGCTGCAGCTGGGCGTAGCCGTCGAAGATGCGCAGGGTCGTCTCCTTCATGGTCGCATAGACGCCGTCCTGGAAGGAAAGGACGAAGACCAACAGGCCCGAGACGATGGCGATGCTGATCAGGCTCAGCGCCGTGCGCTGCGGCCGCCGCCAGAGGTTGCGCCAGGCGAGGGCGGCCAGCACCCCTAGGACCTCGGGTTCTGCAGGTTCGAGAGGGTGAAGAGATAGGCCGGCTGGCCGAGGTTGAACCGCGCGTCCGAAGTTTCGATCCGGGTCCACTGGGTGGGCTGATCGAGAGGACGCATGGTCATCGAGACCGGATAGGGCCGGCCGGCCAGCGGCGCGATCTTGTCGGCCGTCATCCGCCGCGCGGGCTTGCCGTCCTGGTCGTAGAAGGTCTCGCCCATCATCACGTAGTCGTCGCGGATCTCCAGCACGACCTTGCCCCAGACCACCGGCGCGCCAGGCTTGGGCGTCGCCTCGATGGTCCAGACCGTGTGGCCGCCCGCCGGCGCAGCGGCGGTCAAGCGGTGGGTGTAGTCGGTGATGATATCCTCGGACTTGGAGAGGTCGTTGTAGGAGAAGTCCGAGCCCATCCAGGACTGGCTCATCATGCTGGCCGGCAGCTTGATCACCTGGTTGAGCTTGGGATTGAAGACCCAGGTGTCGTTGCTGAGCTTCAGCGTCGCGTTGCCGGCGTCCTTGGCCGGCGCCGTGAAGCGGACCAGGGCGTCATTGTCGCCCCGCGTCCAGGTCCTCATATCCATGTGCCGCTCCCAGTCGGGCCGGTGCACGGTCATCGTCACCGTCGCCTGCGAGCTCGACGAGCGGTAGTTCTGATACGCTTGGCGCAGGATCTCGTCCGGGTTGGGCGCCGCGGCGAGCGCGGGCGCGACGGTGAGCGCCGCCAGGATCGCTATCAAGAGCCTCACGACAACACCCTTGCAATCGCCTTCGATTGGCGGCATCTGTAACAGACCGACGGTCGGTCTTACAAGCGAAAGTCGTCGGAGAAAGGATCGGCTCGCTGACCGCGGCCAACGAGTTGGATCTGGTCGCCAGGCCCAAGGCGCGCGTCGTCAAGGCGCCGGCCGTGCGCCGCGCCGAGCTGATCGACTGCGCCCAGAAACTCTTCCTGGAGAAGGGCTATGAGCGGACCACGATCAACGACGTGATCGAGGCGACGTCGCTGTCGAAGGGCGCCTTCTACCATCACTTCCGCGCCAAGGAGGACCTGCTGGAGGCGATCGCCGAGCGGTTCGCCACCCAGGCGCTGGACCATGCTGCGCGCGTGCGGGGCGACAAGTCGCTGAACGCGCTGCAACGGCTCAACCTGCTCCTGGCGATGACGCGGGAATGGAAGGCCGAGCACCTGGCGCAGCTGCGCGCCATGTTCACCACCCTGCTCAAGCAGGAGAACGCCGTCCTCTACCATCGCATTGTGGGGGCGGTGTTCCAGGCGATGGCGCCGACCCTGACCGCGGTGATCGCCGAGGGCGAGGCCGAAGGCGCCTTCGACGTCGCCGACGCCGACGTTGCGGCCGAGGCGCTGCTCTGGCTTGGCGAGGGGCGCCGGGTGCTGGTGGTGCGGGCGATGGAGGCGGCCGAAGGGGGCGACGTCCAGGGCGCGCTGGCGCTGCTGCTCAAGCGGCTGCGCTCCGAAGAGGCGATGATCGACCGGATCCTCGGCCTGCCCCCCGGCAGCGTCGACCTCGCGGGCTCCGAGGCCTACCTCAAGGCCATGATCGAGGCGTGGCGCGCGGCGTAACGGCGGGCGGCTGGCGCTAGTCCATAGGCTCGGGTTCAATCGCCCAACTCTCCGCTGTTTGTCATCCCGGCTGGAAGCTCGCGTCAGCGAGTTGGAAGGCCGGGATCTACTCGGCGCCAACCGTGGAAGTAGGTCCCGGACAGCCCGCTGCGCGGTCTTCCGGGATGACAAGCGTTGGTTGGGTGTTGGGCGGCGACGCTAGGCCGCCATCCACAGGCCGTGGAAGCCCATCGGGACGCGGTGGCGGCGGGGCGCGCGGGCGATCGGGCCGGCTTCGAGGCCGCTGGCGTCGAAGATCGCCAGGTGACTGACGCCCGGCGCCTCGTCGAAGATGTTGGTGATGAGATAGCCGTCGCCCTCCGCCGACAATCGGGGCCTTGGCGCGAACACCGGCTCGGCGAGGGCGCGACGTCCATGCCCAAAAGGCCGAGGAAGGCAGCCAGGGAGAGAAGAACGCAAGGGCCAACCGCTTCCCTCCAAGATATCGAGAAGCGGCGTGCTCCACTATTCATTCGGACAGCATGGCGAACGGCACGAAGGTCCGCAATGGGTCGAAAGTAGATCTAACAGGGCTGCCCGGAAGCGGACCTTCCCAAGGTCAACAACGGGTGGAAAGCCGAAGTGGATCTCGGCTACCTTGGGGGTAGCATTGAGGAGGAAATGTCTGTGGCTCCAGCGGCCGAGCCGGCTTCCCTCGACGTCCGATTGCGACCTGGCGGGACTTCCGAGAAGCGGACGCTGATTTGCTGGTTGCCCGTCCGCCCGCCCAGCGGGCTCTGAATTTGGGGACGGCGAATCCTGTCCGCCGAAACGACTGAGCGAAGAACTCAGTTTGGCAGGATGTTGAAGGGCGCGTCCTTTTTGGTGGCGGGCCTGTAACTGATGGAGGCTTTGTCCATCTTCTCCACGCCTGAGAACACGATAAGACTTCCAAGTTTCGGCGCGAACACGATCGAGTCTCGATCTTCGGAAAGTTCATATCCAGTCACGCGAAGTCTATTTCGAACGAACGGAAAGTGGGCATCGACCGCGACCAGGTTCTGTTCATCGCGAGTGTAAGAATGCGCCGCGTCGGTCAGCATCAAGTTCACCGCGTCATCAACTTCTTGCGCGAAGATCTTCTGGAGAAGCGCGCCGCCATTCGCCGTCAGTCCGTTGTCGCCAGCGAGCGGAAGCGCTTCTCCAGCGCAGCAAATGTAGCGTACGGTTTGTTGGTGGTCGCCTGAATGCTCAGGCTTCGGCACAGCCTTGAGAATGACGTAGGGGCGCACGTCGGTATCGGTTACGAAGGTTATCGAAGCATAGGCATAGACCGTCAGCTGAGGTCCGTCTGAGCCGTCATCCAGGGTGAAGATCTGGCCATATCGGCCGGATTGCAGCACGGAACGGGTCTCATCTTCAGCTTGTTTCGGGACATCGAAACGCAGGGCGTCCCGGGCGCCGCTCACCGCCTGCTTTCCGGCCTGTGAGTTGATTGCGCTCTGAGCCAGGATGCCCACGGGACCGAACAGCAACCCAACCGCACCGCCTTTCTGGTGTCCGGAAATGAGGACGTTGCTGTCAGGCACGCGATAGGCGCCCACTGGAATGTCATTCATTCCAGCGCCTCGACTGGAGTAGGTCACTCTGACAGGTGGTGATGGCGTCGGCGGAGGATTGGCGGTTTCAGCCCTGGCGCCCCCCGCCAGCAGCGCGGCGAGAACCAACCAGCATCCGCAAACGGTGCGCGAAAATGACGACATCTACCCCCCCATTCTGACTCTCTTGGAATGCAGAGACGGCTAAACCTGTCCGTAGAAACCCAGAAACCCGAGCCGCAGGCAAGGGCTGCCCGCTCCCATCCGCGAACCCGGAGAGATCGTCGGTCACGAGCGGCTTCGCACCGCTCCCGCTGACCAGGTCCCGATCGCCATCCCCGTCGGAGTCAGCATGACTTCCGGTTTCGTCGAAAGTGATCCCTTAGCGGTGACGGCGCCCTACGGAAAAGATCCCCTTGGGGTCGGAAGCGGACATTGGCGCGCCGCCCGGAAGCAGACATTGCGAGCCCCGCCATGCCCTGGTGCAAATTCGGCGATGAAGTCGCCGCTACAGCTTCCAGCGAAAGCCGCCGTAGATGGCGCGGGGCGGCGCGGGGCTGAGGCTGCGGGGGTCGCTCGCGCCGGGCGCTTCGACAAGCGGGACCTCAGCGGTCGGCGAGAAGGCGCCGTAGGTTTCGTAGCGCTCGTCGAAGAGGTTTTGCACCTGGGCGAAGAGCTCCAGCCGGGGCGTCAGGCGGTAGCTGGAGCTCAGACCCACGACCACATAGGCGCGCGTCTTGGGGGTCAGGTTGGCCTCGTCGCCAAAGAGATACTGCCCGTCCGAGGCGGTTCCATCCAGGCTGACGCTCCAGGCGCTGGTCGCCTGCCAGTCGAGGCCGAACTTCAGCCGGCTGGCCGGCACGCCCGGCAGCCGGTCGCCAGGCGCCACCTGGATTTGACCGTTCGCGTCCGCCCTCGGATTGTTCGGGCTGAAGAGAGTGACGGCGGTGCGATAGGTGGCCTCGGCGTAGTCGTAGGTCAGGTAGGCGGAAAGCCGTGGTCCCTGAACTTCCAGCGACGCATCCACCCCTTGGCGGCGGGTCGCTCCGATGTTGCGGAAGAAGGCGCGGCCGAGCACGGGGCTTGCGACCAGCTGAATGTCGTCGGCGCTGTCGGTGCGGAACGCCGCCAGCTTCCAGCTGAAGGTCACCGAGGCGCGCGGCGTCCAGCGGCCGCGGAGCCCGCCCTCGAAGGTGGTCGCCACCACCTGCTTCAGGGTCGGGTCGGCGACGAAGAAGTTGGTCAGGCTGCAGGGCGCGCCGGGATCGGCGCAGGAAAGCTCCGCCGGGGTCGGCGCGCGGTTGGATTGGGAATAGCCGGCGTAGGCGCTGATATCCGGGCCCAGGCGGTAGGTCGCGCCGAGCGCCGGGTTGAAATGGGTGAAGCGGTGATCGCCGCTGACCGCGCCGCCCAGCCGGTCGCGAAGCCTGATCTGCGCCACGTTCAGCCGCCCTGACGCCGTGACCGAAAGCGCGTCCGTCAGATCCAGCACGTCGGAGGCGTAGAGGCCCCAGTATTTGTTCGTGGCCGCCACCGAGACGGGGGTGATCAGGGCGCCCGGCGTGTCGATCTCGACGCCCGGGCCGGCAAAGCCGCGCTGCAGCGTCAGGGCGCCCACCAGGGACGCAGCGGAAAAGTCGGTGCGGCCGCCGTCCAGGCTGGCGCCGGCCAGCAGCCGGTTCGCGTGGCCGAACAGGCGCCCGTCGGCGCTGACCTCTGCCGAAGCGCCGTAGCCGAAGGTGTCCGTGCGGGTCTGGTTGAGCTGGCCAAAGCCAGCGGCGCCGGCAAGGTCGCTGGGGATCGGCGCGCCGGCCGGATCGGTTAGCGCCGGTCCGTCGCCGGAGCAGAGAACGGCGATGTCGCCAGCGCAGGGCCGGACCTCGGAGGCGTCGGCGTTGGCGGTGCGTTGGCCGAGGGCGCTGAGATAGACCTCGCCCTGGACCAGCACGCCGCCGCCGACGTCGCGGCGTCCGCGCAGGCTGGCCAGGACATAGCGGTTGCGGGTGTCATCCGGAAAGGTGAACACGGCGCTGCGATCCGCCGCCAAGAGCTGCACCGGCGCGACGCCATTGCCGGTGAGGTCGTTGTCGGCGCCGATCAGGCTTAGGTGCGCCTCGCCCCGATCGTCCCGCCAACCGACGTCCGCATAGACCTGGCCCAGCGTCGAGGGCGAATGGGCGCGCCAGCCGGCTTCGTGCAGGCCCGTGGCCGCCAGGAAGAAGGACGTCGAGCCAGCGCTCATGCCGTACTGGACCGACCCTTCCACCCGTCCGAACGATCCGCCCGACGCCTCCGCCGTTCCGCCCGGATCTGCGAACCCGTCCTTCAGCTTCACCGAGATCGAGCCGCCCAGCGCGTTCAGCCCGAACACCGGGTTGGAGCCCTCCACGGTCAGGGCCTCCACCGCGGCGTCGGGGATCAGGTCCCAGTTCACCGTGTCGCCGAACGGCTGGTTGAAGCGAACCCCGTCAACATAGACCGCCAGGCCCTGGGCGTCGCCGCCGAGCGGCGAGGCCTCGAAGCCGCGGTAGATCAGGTTGGGCTGAAACGGGTTGTCCTGAGCCTCATCCAGCGAGACGCCGCCGATCCGCTGGTCGAGGCCGGTGAGCAGGCCGGGCGCGCCGTTGTGGGCCAGCGCGCCACTGCGCAGCACGTCGATGTCGACCGGGACCTTGTCGCGATCCACCAGCGAACCTGGCAGCGGCGAAGCGGCGATCACCTCGACAGGCCCGACATCGTCGGCCGGCGCGGCGACGACGACCGCGGGCCAAGCCAGGGCCCAGATCGCGGGCAGGAACCGAACGCAGGACATAGGGAGGCGAATCCGACGGCTGGCGGGGCGCCTTCCTAACCTATCGGAGCGCCAATGCGCTCGTGTTGCAGGCCGAGACGCGGCGCCGATCGAGCGGCTGGCCCTAGGCCAGCACCTCGTAGGCCGGCAGGGTGAGGAACTCGGCGAAGTCGGGCGAGAGGCTCATGTCGGAGAAGATCTGGATCGCCTCGGCGAACCGGCCGCTCTCGTAAGGACTGCCAAGCGCGACTTTCAGCGTCGCCATCTCCTCCTCCAGCAGGGACTTGAAGAGCTGGGCGGTGACCGTGCGGCCATCGGCGAGCGCGGCCTTGCAGTTGATCCACTGCCAGATCTGCGCGCGGCTGATCTCGGCCGTCGCCGCGTCCTCCATCAGGTTGTAGAGCGGCACCGCGCCGCGCCCGCGCAGCCACGCCTCGATGTACTGCACGCCGACGCGGATGTTCTCGCGCAGGCCCTGCTCGGTGCGATGGCCGTCGTGGACCTTCAGCAGATCGGCGCGGCTGACGGAAACGTCCGCCCGCAGCTTGCCCAGCTGATTGGGCTTGGGCATCACCCGGTCGAACACTTCCATGGCGATCGGCACCAGGTCCGGGTGGGCGACCCAGGTGCCGTCGTGGCCGTCGTTGGCCTCGCGCTCCTTGTCGGCGCGGACCTTGGCGAAGGCGGCGTCGTTGGCGGCCGGATCGCCCTTCACCGGGATCTGTGCGGCCATCCCGCCCATGGCGAAGGCGCCGCGGCGATGGCAGGTCTGGATCAGCTTCAGCGAATAGGCTCGCAGGAACGCCGATCCCATCCCCATCACCGCCCGGTCTGGCGTGAGCGCGTCCGGATGGCGGCGCAGGCGCTTGATGTAGGAAAAGATGTAGTCCCAGCGGCCGCAGTTGAGGCCCGCCATGTGGTCGCGCAGTTCGTAGAGGATCTCGTCCATCTCGAAGGCGGCGGGCAGGGTCTCGATCAGCACCGTGACCTTGATCGTTCCGGTCGCCAGGCCCAGCCGCTGCTGGGCGAAGACGAAGACGTCGTTCCAGAGGCGAGCTTCCAAGTGGGACTCAAGCTTCGGGAGGTAGAAGTAGGGGCCCGTCCCTTGGGCCAGCGTCGCCTTGGCGTTGTGGAAGAAGTAGAGGCCAAAATCGACCAGCGAGCCGGACATGGTCTCGCCGTCGACGCTGACGTGCTTTTCCGGCAGGTGCCAGCCGCGCGGGCGGACCATCAGGACCGCGGTCTTGGCCCCGAGCGCATACGACTTGCCGCTCGTGGGATCGACGTGGCTGAGGCGTCCCTCCCAGCGGTCCTTCAGATTGATCTGACCCTCGACGAGGTTCGCCCAGGTGGGCGAATTGGCGTCCTCGAAGTCGGCCATGAACACCTTGGCCCCGGAGTTGAGGGCGTTGATGACCATCTTGCGGTCGGTGGGGCCGGTGATCTCCACGCGGCGGTCGAGCAGGTCGGCCGGGATCGGCGCGACCCGCCAGGCGCCCTCGCGGACCGCGGCGGTCTCGGCCAGGAAGTCGGGGCTCTCGCCGGCGTCGAAGCGTTGCTGACGCGCCTGGCGCGCCGCCAGCAACTGCAGGCGACGGGCGTTGAAGTTGCGGTGCAGCTGAGCCAGGAAGACCAGCGCCTCGGGAGTCAGCACCTCGCCGGCGCGGCCTTCGCTGGGCGCGGCGACCTGCGCCGGGCGATCGAGTGTTGCGGCATCATCGGCCATGGCGAGCCCTCTCGAAGAAAAAAGGCGGGGGCGTCTGCCCCCACCAGTCAACTGATCGATCGGGCGGAGCCACTTGTTCCGCGCCGATCGCGCAACCCGCGGCGGCCATCGGCCGCGCGGGTCACGCCGGAACGGATTCGGCCTTGAACTGCGCCGCCTCGGTGGAGTCGGCGAGCGCCGTGGTGGAGGACTCGCCGCCCGAGATGGTCAGCGCCACCTGGTCGAAGTAGCCGGTGCCGACCTCGCGCTGGTGGCGCGTGGCCGAATAGCCGTCCGCCTCGGAGGCGAACTCGGCCTGCTGCAGCTCCGAATAGGCCGCCATGCCGCGATCCTTGTAGCCGAGGGCCAGCTCGAACATGCCGTGGTTGAGGCTGTGGAAGCCGGCCAGGGTGACGAACTGGAATTTGTAGCCCATGGCCCCCAGCTCGCGCTGGAACTTGCCGATGGTGGCTTCGTCGATGTTGGCGCGCCAGTTGAACGAGGGCGAGCAGTTGTAGGCCATCAGCTTGCCGGGGTGCGTCTTCTGCACCGCCTCAGCGAACTCTTTCGCCTCGTCCAGGTTGGGGTGCGAGGTCTCCCACCAGAGCAGGTCCGCGTAGTCGGCGTAGGCGACGCCCCTGGCGATGCAGTGGGCAAGGCCCGTGCCGTCCTTCAGGCGATAGAAGCCCTCGGGCGTGCGGCTGCCTTCCTCGATGAACGGGCGATCGCGCTCGTCGATGTCGGAGGTGATCAGCTTGGCGCTCTCGGCGTCGGTGCGGGCGACCACCAGGGTGGGCGTCCCCATGACGTCGGCGGCGAGGCGCGCGGCGAGGAGGTTGCGGATGTGCGCGGCGGTGGGGATCAGCACCTTGCCGCCCATGTGGCCGCACTTCTTCTCCGAGGCCAGCTGGTCCTCGAAGTGGACGCCAGCGGCGCCGGCTTCGATGAACGCCTTCATGATCTCGAAGCTGTTCAGCGGTCCGCCAAAGCCGGCTTCGGCGTCGGCGATGATCGGCACGAACCAGTCGCGCGTGGCCCCGCCCTCGGCGTGCTCGATCTGGTCGGCGCGCTGCAGGGTCCGGTTGATCCGCCGGCACAGCTCGGGCGCGGCGTTGGCCGGATAGAGGCTCTGGTCGGGGTACATGGCGCTGGCGGTGTTGGAGTCGGCCGCCACCTGCCAGCCGGAGAGGTAGATCGCCTTCAGGCCGGCGCGCACCTGCTGCATGGCCTGATTGCCGGTCATGGCGCCCAGCGTGTTCACGTAGGGCTCGTCGTGCAGCAGCTTCCACAGCTTGTTGGCGCCGCGCTCGGCCAGCGTGTGGGCGATCGGAAACGAGCCGCGCAGTTTTTCGACGTCGGCCTGGCTGTAAGGGCGCTTGACGCCGTCGAAGCGGCCCTTGGGGGCGTTGGGGATCAGGCTGTCGATGCCGCTCATGGCGCAGGCTCTCCGCGAAAATACCGTTGTGTGACTTTGACCAATAGGCTCAACCGCTCCCAGCGGAAAGCAGCCGGGCGGGCGCCGAAAGGCTATTTAGTCATGTCATGACATTGTCATATCTGTAAATATGTGACAGGATGTTCCATGGCCCAGGCGCCCGAACGCAAGCTCTTCCTCGGCCCCAGGCTCCGTCGGCTGCGGCGGGAGCTGGGCCTGACCCAGACGCGGATGGCCGAGGATCTCGGCGTCTCGCCCAGCTACCTCAACCTGCTGGAGCGGAACCAGCGGCCGATCACCGCCCAGGTGCTGCTGCGCCTGGCCGAGGTCTACGACATCGACATCCGCAGCCTCTCGGCCGACCACGAGGCGGCCGGCGCGCAGGACCTCACCGAGGTCTTCGCCGATCCGATGTTCCGCGACCTGGGCGTGGCGCGCCATGAGATGGCCGAGGTGGCGGAGAACGCGCCGGCGGTGGCGGACGCCATCGTGCGGCTCTACCGCGCCTATGCCGACCGCCGGCGCCTGGCCGAGCTCGGCGCCCTGCCGCGGGCCGAGGACGGCGAAGATGGGCCGGCGCTGACGCCCTCCGACTGGGTCCGCGACTACATCCAGGGCCAGCGCAACTTCTTTCCCGAGCTCGACGAGGCCGGTGAGGCCCTGGCGCGGGAGATGAAGAGCGAGCCCCAGGGCTTCGCCGCCGCCGCGCGGGAGCGCCTGGCCGAGCGGCACGGCGTCCAGGTGCGGGTGGTGCCGATGGACGTGCTGCCCGACTCGGTCCGCCGCTACGACCACCATCGCCGCCGGCTGATGGTCTCCGAACTGCTTGGCGCGCCGGGCCGGGCCTTCGCCATCGCCTACCAGCTGGCTCTGGCCGAGCACGATGCGCAGCTGATCGCGCTCGCCGACCGGGCCGCGGCGCCGGACGGGCCAACCAAGCGCCTGCTCAAGGTCTCGTTGGCCAACTACCTGGCCGCGGCGATGCTGATGCCCTACGAGGCGTTCCGCGAGGCCTGCGAGCGCACCTCGCACGACATCGAGCTGATCGGCGCGCGGTTCGGCGCCAGCTTCGAGCAGGTCTGCCACCGGCTGACGACGCTCTCGCGGCCGACCTCGCGCGGGGCGCCGTTCTTCATGCTGAGGGTCGATTCGGCCGGCAACATCTCCAAGCGATTCGCCGGCGCGTCGTTCCCGTTCTCCAGATTCGGCGGCTCCTGTCCCCGATGGAGGATCCACGGAGCTTTCCGCACGCCCGGCAAGGTGCTGACCCAGATCGTCGAGACCCCCGACGGCGCGCGCTACTTCACGCTGGCGCGCACGGTTCCCCGGATCACCGGCCCGCACGCGGAGGAAGACGCCGAGCTCGCCATCGGCCTGGGCTGCGAGCTGAAGTATGCGCCGAGACTGGTCTATTCGCGGGGCCTGGACCTGGTCAGTCCGGTGGTCACCGAGATCGGTCCGGCCTGCCGGGTGTGTGAGCGCCCAGCGTGCCCGCAGCGCGCGTCTGAGCCACTTAGCCGCACCTTGACCGTGGACGACTTCACCAAATCGATCTCGCCCTATCCGTTCTCGGCGGTCTAGCCGCAGCCACGGTCAAGATGCGCCGGGCGCCTCCACAAGCGGGCGGCGCGCGACTATTTGCTGAGTCTTGGGCCGCCTCTATTTTGAACAGAAGACGCGCATTGCGCCCGCGCCGTCTAGCGTTACGGCGGGGCAAGCGTAACTGGATCGCCACAGTGTGAGGGCCGGGATTACCCATTTGTAACTAAGACAGTTGACGCGCGCCCCTTCTCCCCGCAGGTTCCCCGCCGTGCAGCGCCGCCAGCGATGGCGGGCGCTCACCAATAATAATGACGGCTAGGTAGCCATCGGCAAACGCCGACGGACCAGGGAGGCGACATGACCAAGCATATTCTGCTGCTTTCGTGCGCGGCGAGCGCAATCGCTATGAGCGCGGGCGGCGCCTATGCGGCCACGGCTCAGGCGTCGGCGGCCAACACCGCCAATGAGAACAACGGCGTCACCGAGATCGTGGTGACCGCCGAAAAGCGCGAACAGAACCTGCAGACGGTGCCGATCGCGATCAGCGCCTTCACCGGGGAGAAGCGCGACAAGATCGGGATCAACACGATCCAGGACATGACCAACTTCACGCCGGGCCTGTCCTACTCGACCTCCACGGACCGGATCTCCCTGCGGGGCGTCGGGCGCACGACCAACGTGCTATCGGCCGACGCGCCGGTGGCCAACTACGACGACAATCTCTACGAGACCTTCGCGGTGGCCGCGGGCCGTTCGTCCCTCGACCTGGACCGGGTGGAAGTGCTGCGGGGCCCGCAAGGCACCCTCTACGGCCGCAACGCTCTGGCCGGCGCGCTGAACGAAATCACCAACCGGCCGACCAAGTCGCCCTACGCCGAGGTCCGCCTGACCTACGGCAACTACAACCACATCACCCTGGAAGGCGCCGTCGCCGGACCGCTGAACGACAACTGGGGTTTCCGCGTCTACGGCACCTGGGACTACCAGACCCAGGGCTGGATCAAGAACACCATTCCAGGACAGCCGAACTCGGGCAATATCATCAACGAGTGGTACATGGACGCCCAGATCCAGGGCAAGATCAACGATCACCTGGATATGTGGACCAAGATCCAGAGCGCCCAGTGGTGGAACGGCAGCGGCGGCCCTGGCGCCGACTCGGCCGGCTGGTTCAACGGCGGTGTTCCCGGGGCTGAATTCTCGGTCGCGGCGACGCGCGCCAACGCGGGCTATGTCTGCAACGCTGGCTTCGCCGCTCAGGGCGGCAACAGCGTTGTCACCGCTGGTGGCATCTCCCTGGCTCAGGCCTGCACCAATCCTGCAGTCGGTAACCCTTGGAAAGAGGCGTTGCAGACCACCCACGGGGTGCAGCTGCCGATGTACGTCTCACTGAACAGCCAGTGGACGTGGCATGCGGATGGCTTCGACATCAAGTATATCGGCGGCGGAACCTACTATCACTATAAGCTGACGGGCGCGACCGGCGGCAACAACGCTCCGATCAGTTCGTACAGCCTGCCGTGCGATGGCCATGGCATCGGCTTTGGCGCCGCGGGCGCTCCGGCGGCTTGCACGGGGTTGGGCTTCGGTCTCACGGTCCTGCCGCAGGACAACTTCCTCTATCAGGAACTGAACGGCTTCTTCAGCAACGAGCTGACCTTCATCTCCACCGGCACCGGCAACCTGCAGTGGGTCGCCGGCGTCTATCAGTTCCACCAGCACTACACCCAGCCGGTGACGGCCGGCGACGCGGCCCAGCCGCAGGAGTTCGGGCCCTTCCCGGCGGTCTGCGCCTTCACCTGTCCGGCCTCGCCGCTAGCCAACTGGTTCGACAACCGGCCCAGCGTCAGCGACACCTCGGTGGCCGCTTACGCCCAGATCGACTGGAAGTTCACCGACACCCTGAAGCTGACCGTCGGCCTGCGCTATTCGCATGACCGCAAGTACGGCAGCGAAAGCGTCCGCCTGACCTGCTTCGCCTTGCCGGCGTGCGTCAATCCGGAATCGATCGGCAAGTTCACGCCAGCCATCGACCTCACCGGCGTCCCCACCGTCGTCGACTCGGGCACGATTGCGAGCGAGCCCACATTGCCCAAGGGTGTCGTCGGTCCCACGACCTACGATCCGGCGACGGGCCTGGCGACCCGCCAATACAACGCCAGTTGGCAAGCGCCGAGCGGCACCCTGGGCCTGGAGTGGACGCCGGACAGCGACAGCCTCTACTACTTCAAGTACGGGCGCGGCTATAAGTCGGGCGGCTACAACATCGGCATCTTCACGGTCCTGAGCTTCTTTCCCTGGACCGACGCCGAGCACGTCGACTCCTTCGAGTTCGGCGCCAAGCACACCTTCGGCCACTTCCTGACCACCAACCTCGCGGCATTTTGGTACAACTACCAGAACCTGCAAATCCCGATCTCCATCGTCAACACGTCAGGCGGCCTGGCGCAGTCGCAGACGGCCTTCTACAACGTGCCGGCCGCCATCTCCCGCGGGATCGAGCTGGAAACCACCTGGACCCCGGTCGACAACTTGGTGGTGACCTTCAACTATTCGTACCTCGACTCCTACACCACCAAGGGGACGGGCGAGGATCCGGCCGACCCCAACGGGAACGCACCCGGCGCCGCGCCGATGTTCACCGCCGCCCAGTGCCAAGCCGCTGCGCTCCTCGGTCCCGGTCACGGGCTCTGCACCGTGGACGTCTACACAGAGACAGCCGCGACGGCGAACGCGCTCGCCAACCCATTGAACTCGGTCATCTGTGGCGTGACCACGCCGCCCTTGGGTTGCACGGTCGCACCGGGCGTATTCTCGGCGATCATCCCGGGCGATCCCAACCAGGGCTGGAATATTCCCCAGAACCTGAAGGGCAATCGTCTGCCGAACGCGCCGAAGAACAAGATCGCGGTCAACGTGCTCTACACCTTCAAGACTGACGCTGGCGACATCACCCCGTCGGTCAGCTACGTCTGGCGGGACAAGATGTACGGCGGCCTCTTCACCCGCAGCTATGACGCTTCGCCGTCGTGGAGCCAGTGGGATGCGCGCATGAGCTGGAAGTCCACCAACGGCAGGTTCGAGGCGATCGCCTTTATCAAGAACATCGCCAACACCGTCGGCTACGATCAGGGTGCGACTGGCGCCCGCCTTGCGGGCACAAGCGACGTGCTCGTTCCAGGCGGCGTGGCTGGAACCGGGATCTACGTGCCGACGAACTACGTGCAAGGCGTCAACGGACCGGCCGGCTTCAACAGCCACGTGGCGGGCGCCAACGCCGCGGGCATCGCCCAGTTGCTCTACCCGACTCCGCCCCGGACCTTCGGGATCGAGTTGCACTACAAGTTCTTCTAGTCCCGGCCCACAAGGCCAGGCCTTTGAAGGGCGCGCTTCACGGCGCGCCCTTTTTTCTTTGGGCCCCGAGATGACGATTGGCCCGACGCGTTCGTTTCACGTTGGCCGCTCACCGATCACCTGAATTTCGTCGGCGCCTATGCTTGTGAGAACGCGCGGATCAGCAGCTCGCGAACCCGCATCGTGGAGCTTCGCCGCGAGTTCCAGTAACGGCGAGGTTAGATGACAGAAAATTAAGCTGGCGCGGCCTGCGTTTTTCGTTCCACAGTTTCGCCAACGATAAAGAAACACAGGGAGCGCGCTTTGATTGGCAGGCGTTTTGTAGGCCCGCATTGGCGGACCATGGCGCGATGCATGGGCGCCGCGCCAACGCCCTACCCACTTTTCCAATCGAGCCGGACATGAGCGCCGAAGCTCCGGTCGCCGGGCCGAAGCTCGGCCTTTCGATCAAGGTCAGCTACGGCCTGGGCTCGGTGGCCCAGGCGACGGCCGGCGTGGCGCTGGGCGCCGCGATCATCGGCTACTACCTCAATCAGGTGGTCGGACTCTCGCCGCTATTGGCCAGCAGCCTGATCCTGATCTCGCTGATCGTCGACGCGGTGCTGGACCCGGTGATCGGCCGGGTGTCCGACACCTTCAAATCGCGCTGGGGCCGGCGCCACCCGTTCATGTACGCCTCGGCCTTGCCGATCGGCCTTTCGATCTACTTCCTCTGGCATCCGCCGATCGGTCTGCCGACGGGCGAGCTGGCGGCGTTCGTGCTGACCATGCTGGTGGTGCTGAGGGTCTGCGTCAGCCTCTATCAGATCCCCAGCGACGCCCTGGCGCCGGAGCTGGCGCCCGACTACCACGAGCGGACGGTGCTGATCAGCTACCGCTGGTTCTTCGGCGTGTTCGGCGCGTTGGTCCTGGCCGGACTCTTGTTCATCGTGTTCATCCGCAAGGACGCGGCGCATCCGCTGGGTCCCTTGAATCGCGAAGGCTACGCCCAGTTCGGCTTGGTCGCGGCCATCATCACGTTCCTCGCCGTCGTCATCTCGTCCAGGGCGACGCATCGATACATCAAGACCCTGCACCCGGCGCCGGTTCGCAAGCTGACCGGCGCGGAGACGGCGCGGGAAATCACCGCCATCCTGACCAACCGCTCGTTCCTGGTGATCATCCTCTCGGGCGTCTTCGGCGGCGCGGCGCTTGGGCTCAATGACTACCTGGGCACCTACCTCAACTACCACTTCTGGCGGCTGACCCCGCAGATCATCGGGGTGATGGTGGCCCTGCTGGGACCGCTCTCGGCCGTGGGGATATTCCTGGCCCCGGTCGTTTCCCGACTGCTCGACAAGAAGCTGACGATGATCGCCGTCCTGCTGGGCGCGGCGATAACCGGCGTCGCCCCGATCATCCTTCGGCTGCTGGGACTGATGCCGGCCAACGGTTCGGTCTGGGTGCCGGTGATTCTGATGTTCTTCCTCTTCGTCACCGTGACGCTGGGCCTGATGGGTTGGGTGATCATGAGCTCGATGGTCGCCGACGTGGTCGAAGACGCGGCAGTGAAGACTGGCGTGCGTCCCGAGGGGCTACTCTTCGCGGTCGTCGGATTCCTGCCGAAGATCACCGGCGGCCTTGGCGGCGTCATGGGCGGGGCGATGCTGTCGTTCGTCCACTTCCCCCCGGCGGCGGTTCCCGGAACCGTGGCGCCCGATATCCTGCGCCACCTCGTCTACCTCTCGATGCCGACCGGCATCGTGCTTGGGCTGATCTCCACCGGCGTGTTGATCTTTTACACCATCGACCAGTCGGCCCATGAGCGGAACCTGGAGCATTTGCGCGGGGCGCCGACCATCGGCGATCTGGGCGACGGAGACGGGGACGGATCGGCCGAGCCGATCGCGCCGTTGCATCCGGCGACGTGACCGTGGCGGGCTCGTCAGTGCTGGTGGCGCCCGCCCTGCCCAGGCCCCGCATCGGCGTGCCGACCAAGCTCTTCTACGGCCTGGGCTCCATCGCCTTCGGGGTGAAGGACAACGGCTTCCAGACGTTCCTGGGCTTGTTCTTCGCCGGCAACGGCTTCGCCGCCAAGGTCGTCTCCGGCGCCGGCCTCTTCATCGCCGGCCTGCTGCTCGCCTGGGCCAATTTTCCCGCCCATGCGGCGCCCGGCCATGTGCCGCAACCCATCCTGCGCCATCTGGTCCTGACCTATGTGCCGACCTACGGCGGGCTCTATGCGGTCGCGGTGCTGTTCCTGGCCGCCTACCAGATCAGCCGCGCCAAGCACGAGGAGAACCTCAAGACGCTCGCCGACGCCCTGGCCATCGAGGAGACCGTGCAAGAAGCCCAGGGAACCATCCTATGACCGCTCCAGCGGCGGCCGGGCCGCCCCCGCTCAGGCTGGGGACCAAGGTCAGCTTTGGCTTCGGC
Source organism: Caulobacterales bacterium (assembly GCA_044445785.1). GTDB lineage: Bacteria > Pseudomonadota > Alphaproteobacteria > Caulobacterales > Caulobacteraceae > Acaudatibacter. The sequence goes on along the minus strand of JBIOEF010000016.1, from coordinate 17,490 downwards.
GCCATCGCCGGCGGCGTGGCGCTGGTGGCGCTATCGGCCAACGTGCTGAACTACTTCCTCAATCAGGTGGTCGGCATCCCGCTTTACTGGGTCGGCACGCTGATCCTGGTCACCCTCACGGTCGACTGCCTGATCGACCTCCTCATCGGTCAATGGTCCGACAATCTGCGGACGCGGTGGGGCCGCCGGCATCCCCTGATGTACCTGGCGGCGGTCCTATGGGGGGTGTCATTCTACTTCTTCTGGCACGCCCCACGGGGCCTGGCCGGCCTGGAGCTGTTCGCCTTCATGCTGACCCTGCTGGTGGCGGTCCGGCTGTCGGGGAGCCTCTATGAGATCCCCGCGAACTCGCTGGTTCCGGAACTGGCGCCGCACTACGACGATCGCACGGGGCTGCTCAGCTACCGCTGGTTCTTCCTGGTGATTGGCCTCGCCAGCACCAGTTTTCTCCTCAACGCCGTGTTCCTGCGCAAAGACGCGGCTCATCCGCTGGGTCTGTTGAACGCCGAAGGCTACGCCAAGTTCGGCGTCTTTGGGGTGATTGCGATCATTGTGGCGGGACTGGCGTCGGCCATGGGCACGCACAGCCGCATCCCCTATCTTCACGCGCCGCCGCAGCGCCGCGTCACGCTGGTCCAGACCGGTCGGGAGATGGCCACGGCGCTGACCAATCCCGCCCTCCTGATCCTGATGCTTTGCGGCATTTTCGGCGGGGTCGCCGGCGGCCTGCGCAACGGACTGGACAATTATTTCTACACCCACTTCTGGGGCCTGCTGCCCCAGCAGATCGGCATCCTGCTGCCGATGGGCGTGCTGGGCTCGATCGTCGCGGTGTTCATCGCCCCGATCCTTTCGCGGCGGCTCGGCAAGAAGATGACCATGATCACCTTCTTCACCTTCTCGACCATCGTCTCGCTTTTGCCGATGACCTTGAAGCTGATGGGGCTGATGCCGCCCAACACCTCGCCCTGGGTGATGGTCATCCTGATCATCGACTCCATCGTCGTCACCGTGCTGGCCATCTCCGGCTTCATCATCATCTCCTCGATGGTGGCCGATGTGGTGGAGGACAATGCGGTCAAGACCGGTATTCGCTCCGAGGGGCTGCTGTTCGCCGCCAACGGGCTGATCCCGAAGTTCACCACCGGCCTTGGCATCTTCCTGGCCGACCATCTGCTGGTGCTGGCGCACTTTCCCAAGCATGCCGTGCAAGGCAGCGTGCCGGCGCCCCTGATGGCGCACCTGGTGGTGATGTTCCTGCCGACCTATGCGATCCTGGTGTCGATCGGGGTGGCGGTGCTGCTGTTCTACCGGATCGACCGCAACACCCACGAGCACAACCTCGAAACGATCCGGGAATCGGCGGCGCTGGCGGCGACCGTGCTGGAGAGCGAGGCGCAGGCCGGCGCCTCGCCCGCGAGCGGCGTGATCTAGTCGCCGCGACGCTACGGCGCCATTGCCTTGTCCCCGCGAAGCGTGAGATGCCCACGGGGCAGGCCTCGCAATTGCGGGCCCCATCGACCATTTTGAAACGAACGATACCTTTCTCAGGCGCTGCGGGTTTGGAATTTCATCAATTTAGTCAGGCCGCCCCAGCGGCCTCGCGCTGGCGGGCGGGCTGATGGACGCGCCGGCGCCGAAAGGTCCGCCAAGGTCCGGACCCGGAGGATTCCGTCCTGGGCCGGGTGGCATGCGCCCTGGCATGGGGATGGGCGGCCCCGGCATGGGCGGCATGCGGGGCGGGGCGATGCACCGCAACCTGACCGAAGGGCCGATCACCCGCACCCTGCTGATCTTCTCCCTGCCGGTGCTGGGCGGCAACGTGCTGCAGACGCTGAACCAGAGCGTCAATCAGTTCTGGGTCAGCCACACGCTGGGGCTCACCGCCATCACCGCGATCGGCAACTCCGGCACCCTGATGATGCTGATGGTGGGCGCGGTGTTCGGCGTCAGCATGGCCGCCAACATCCTCATCGCCCAGCAGATCGGGGCAGGCGACCTGCCCATGGCCAAGCGGATCATGGGCACCTCGATCAGCTTCTTCACGGTGCTCTCGGTGGGCCTGGCGTTCATCGGCTGGCATCTGTCGCCCTTTGTGCTGGATGCGATGCACACGCCGCCAGCCGCTAGAGCCGAGGCGATCATCTATCTGCAGGTGATGTTCGCGGCGATGCCGTTCACCTACTTCTTCATGTTCATGCAGATGGCGCAGCGGGGCGCCGGCGATTCCAGCACCCCGTTCTACTTCATGATCCTGGCGGTGGTGCTGGACATGGTGTTGAACCCCTGCCTGATCCGCGGCCTTGGACCGTTCCCGAGGATGGGGATCGCCGGCTCGGCCGTTTCCACTTTGATCGGCCAGGGCGTGTCGCTGAGCCTGCTGCTGGTGGTGCTCTATCGTCGGCACAGCGTGCTGATGCTGCGGCCAAGCGAGCTTGGCCTCCTGAAGCCGGACTTCCGGGTGCTGAACGCGCTGCTCATGCGCGGCCTTCCCATGGGCGTGCAGATGCTGGTGATGAGTGGCGCAGCGGTGGTGATGATCGGCTTCGTCAACGGCTTTGGACCGCTCACGGCGGCCGCCTACGTCGCCGCGATTCCGATCTGGACCTATCTGCAGATGCCCGGCATGGCCATCGGCGCGTCGATTTCCTCGATGGCGGCGCAGAACATCGGCGCCGGCAAGTGGGATCGGGTGAACCGCATCGCCATCTCCGGCCTGGCGTCCAGCCTGGTGGTCACCGGCGCCATCGCCGTCCTGATCTATGCGCTGGGCCAGATCCCGCTCTACATCTTCCTGCCGCCGGGCTCGCCGGCGCTGCCGGTGGCGCTGCACATCGACCGGATCACGCTCTGGGCCTTCGTGCTCTTCAACGCCACCTTCGCCCTTTCCGGGGTGATCCGCGCGACCGGCTCGGTGATCCCGCCGCTGATCATCCTGATCATCTCCATGTGGGTGATCCGCGTCCCCTTCGCCTGGGCGCTGACGCCGCACTTCGGCGCCGAGGCGATCTGGTGGAGCTTTCCGCTCGGCACCATCACCTCCAGCACGCTCACAGCGCTCTATTTCCTGTTCGGCGGCTGGCGCAAGAGCCGGATGCTGGAGCCGGAGGCCGGCGGCCAGGTCCCGGACGCGGGGCAGGGCGCGCCGGCCATGGACCCGCACGACGCCGACGAAGCCGTCGCGGTCTCCTAGCAGCGGCGACATGGCCAAGCCGGCTTCTCAAGGCCAATTGTTTCGCTACAGTAATTTTCTCGGCTAGAAGGTCGCCAGGCGCAGCGGCGGTCGCAGCCTGGAGGTTGGCCAAGGCGGGTCATGGACGACGGAGCGGTTGCCCAGCTGGCCACCCAGCGCTTCAGCCGCAAGCGCCGCGCGATCATCGCCGCGGCCACCGAGATCATCAATCGGCGCGGGGTCAAGGGGATGACGCTGGCCGGCGTCGCCGCCGAAGTTGGCCTGATCACCACCAGCGTCACCTACTACTTCAAGAAGAAGGAGGCGCTGGCCGCCGCCTGCTTCGCCGAGGGGATCGATCGGCTGAGCGCCCTGGTGGCGCAGGCGCGGCGCGAGAGCGCCACCTCCGACCGCGTGCGGCGGCTGCTGGAACTGTATCTCGCCCTCAAGGCCCGCATCGCCGCCGGCGCCGAGCCTGCGATCCCGATCTTCAGCGACATCCGCGCGCTCAGCGACGAGCACAGGGTTCCGATCGGCGCGGCCTACGGGGCGCTCTTCCGGCGCATCCGCGGCCTGCTGCGCGCGCCCGGGACCGAGGGGTTGGACCTGCGCGCCGCCAGCGCCCGCACCCAGATCCTGCTGGAGCAGCTGCACTGGAGCCAAGCGTGGCTGCCGCGCTACGACGCCGAGGACTATCCGCGGGTGGCCGAGCGGATGCACGACATCCTGCTCAGGGGCCTGGCGCTGCCCTCCGCACGCTGGGCGCCGGCCCACCTCGAACTTGCGCCCGGCCCAGGCGCGGACAGCGCCCGCGAGACCTTCCTGCTGGCGGCCACGCAGCTGATCAATCACCGCGGCTATCGCGGCGCCTCGGTGGAGAAGATCTCGGCGTGTCTGAACGTGACCAAGGGCTCGTTCTACCATCACCACAGCGCCAAGGACGACGTGGTGGCGGCCTGTTTCGAGCGCTCGTTCGACGTCGTGCGGCGGGTGCAGACCGCGGCGCGCGCGCTGCCGGGCGATGAGTGGCTGCGGCTGACCTCCGCGGCCGCCGCCCTGGTGGAGTTCCAGTTTTCGGCGGCCGGGCCCCTCTTGCGCACCTCGGCGCTGTCGGCCCTGCCCGAGGCCATTCGCGAACAGATGGTCGAGCAGTCGGCCAGGGTCTCCGACCGCTTCGCCGCGATGATCTCCGACGGGATCGCCGGCGGATCGCTGCGGCCGGTGGATCCCTTCATCGCCGCGCAGATGCTGAACGGCACCCTGAACGCCGCCGCCGACCTGCCGGTCATCCTGCTCGGGCTGAACGCGGCCGACGCGGTGGAACTCTACGCCCGCCCGATGTTCACGGGCCTGCTCTCGGCCTGACGACCAGAGGCCCGCCTTCGAACAATCGGTTTGCGAGCGACCGGAGGCTCCATTAACGTTGATCAGGAATGGGCCGCCGGCGCCCGCCCGCGTGGGCGCATCGGCAAGGCTCAGCGACCATAAGAGGGAACGCGTCCATGCGATTTGGCATCTTCTATGAACACCAGTTGCCCAGGCCCTGGACCGAGGGGCTGGAGCAGAAGCTGTTCCAGGACGCCCTGACCCAGGTGGAGCTGGCCGACAGGCTGGGCTTCGACAACGTCTGGGAGGTCGAGCACCATTTCCTGGAGGAATATTCCCACTCCTCCGCGCCGGAAGTGTTCCTTGCCGCCTGCTCGCAGCGCACCAAGCAGATCCGCCTTGGCCACGGCATCGTCCTGATGCCGCCGGGCTACAATCACCCCGCCCGCGTCGCCGAACGCATCGCCACCCTGGACCTGGTTTCCAACGGCCGGGTGGAGTTCGGCACCGGCGAAAGCTCGGCGATCCTCGAGCTTGCCGGCTACAAGGTGGCGCTGGCCGACAAGCGCAACGCCTGGCGCGAAGCGGTCGAACAGTGCGCCAACATGATGGCCATGGACCCCTATCCGGGGTTCGAGGGCGAGTTCTTCTCCATGCCGGCGCGCAACGTGGTGCCCAAGCCCGTGCAGAAGCCGCACCCGCCGCTCTGGGTCGCCTGCTCCAACCGCGAGACCATCAAGCTGGCCGCCAGGCTCGGCATCGGCGCGCTGACGTTCGCTTTCGTCGATCCGACCGAGGCCAAGCAGTGGGTCGACGACTACTATCGGATCTTCAAGGAAGAGTGCGTGCCGATCGGCCACGCGGTGAACCCGAACATCGCCATGGTCTCCAGCTTCGGCGTGCACCACGACGTCGAAGAGGCGCGCCGCCGGTTCCAGGACGGGTTCCGCTTCTTCCAGTTCGCGCTCGGCTGGCACTATGGCTTTGGCCAGCAGATCCCTGGCCGCACGGACATCTGGGAACTGTTCCAGCAGGCGCTGCCCAACATGCCCCCCACCGCCATCGCCGAGGGCGGCATCTCCACGCCCGATGGCCTGCGCGAGCACCTGGCCAAGTTCGAGGCCTGCGGCGTCGACCAGGTCTCGTTCATCCAGCAGGGCGGGCGCAACAAGCACGAGCACATCTGCGAGGCGCTCGAGCTCTTCGCCGCCGAGGTGATGCCCGAGTTCAAGGCCCGCGAGGCGGCGCGCGTGGCCAAGAAGAACGCCGAACTCGCGCCCTATGTGGAGGCGGCGTTCAAGCGCAAGCAGTGGATGAAGCCGCTGGCCGACGACGAGATTCCACCGGTGCTGGCGCTCGGCCGCCAGATCGCCGAGGAAGCCGCCAAGACCGGCGCTGCGCTCCCCGAACCCCCCGCGGCCCGCACCGCCTGGCGCGAAGCCCTGGACGCCGGCGAGGCGCTGAAGAAGGCGAAGGTCTGAGACGCGGGAAGAAGCGACGTTCAACATGTCGGAGGCGGGTGGAAGCCGTCGTAGGGACGCATGACTTCGCCTGACGAGCGCGCGAGCGGGCGCCCCTGCGGCCGCATCGATGTCCACGCCCACTTCCTGCCGCCGTGTTACATGGGCGCGCTGAAGGCGGCGGGCCTCAAGACGCTCGATGGCGGCTTCCCGATCCCCGAGTGGAGCGGCGAGGCGGCGCTGGCGATGATGGACCGGCGGCAGATCGAGACGGCGATGATCTCGTTGTCCTCGCCATCGACCCACTTTCTGCCGGTCGAACAAAAGCCCGCTCTTGTGCGCGAGGTGAATGACGCCGGGGCCGAACTTGGCCGACGACACCCCGACCGGTTCGGCTTCTTCGCCAGCCTGCCGTTGCCGGGCATCGATGCGGCGCTGCAGGAAATCGCCTACGCCTTCGAAAGCCTGGGCGCGGATGGCGTCGTGCTCGAGACCAATATCGGCGGCGAGTATCTGGGTTCGCCGCTTTTCGCGCCGATCTTCGATGAGCTGGATCGGCGCGGCGCGGTGGTCTTCCTGCATCCCACCAGCCCGGCCTGCTTCGAGGCCCTCGCGCTTGGCCGACCGGCGCCTTTGCTGGAGTTTCCGCTCGACACGACGCGGACCATCGTCGACCTCTTGTTCTCGCGCACGCTGCAGACGCACCCGAACCTGAAGGTGATCGTGCCGCACGGCGGCGCCGCCCTGCCGGCGCTGGTGGCGCGGATCGCCGCCTTCGCCAACCTGCCGATCATCGAACGGCGGCCAAGCTCCGAGCAGGAGGTGTTCGAGACGCTGGAGCGGCTCTACTACGACGTGGCGCTCTCGGCCCATCCGGTTCCGCTGGCGGGGCTGCGCCGACTGGCGCCGATCAGCCAGATCCTGTTCGGCAGCGACTGGCCATTCTCACCCGAGGCCGGCGTCGCCCGCACCATCGCCCAGCTCGACGCCTCCACCGAGCTCAGCGAGAGCGACGCCCGCGCCATCGCCCGGGAGAACGCCGAGCGCCTGTTCCCCCGCCTCGCCCGCGTTCCCGCCAGCGTCTGATCAGCCAACGAGAGGACTGCGATGTCCGAGACCCAGACCGACGTCAGCCCAACCAACCGCAACGTCTTCGTCCCCCACGACTACGATGAGCAGACCGTCGACCTCGGCGAGGTCGCCATGAACTACGCCGTGACCGGTGCGGCCGACAAGCCGGCCCTCCTGCTCATCCCGGGGCAGACGGAGTCCTGGTGGGGCTTTGAGAAGGCCATGGCGCTGCTGGCGCCGGACTTCCAGGTCTTCGCCGTCGATCTTCGGGGGCAGGGGCGCAGCACCTGGACCCCCGGTCGCTATACGCTCGACAACATGGGCAATGATCTGGCGCGGTTCATCGCCCTGGTCATCCAGCGCCCGGTGATCACCAGCGGCTGTTCGTCCGGGGGCGTCCTATCCGCGTGGCTCTCCGCCTACGCGCTTCCGGGCCAGGTGCGCGCGTCGCACTACGAGGACCCGCCGCTCTTCGCCTCCGAGCTGTCGCCCCTCTACGGTCAGTCCGTCCGACAGAGCATCGTCGGGCCGATGTTCGAGCTCTTCAAGACCTATCTCGGCGACCAGTGGCGGATCGGCGATTGGGCGGGACTGCGCGCCGCGGCGCAGGCTGCGCGCTCGATACCGTTCGGCGAGCAGCCTCCGCAGAACCTCAAGGAATACGATCCGGAGTGGGCGCGCGCTTTCTGGGAGGGAACCGTGGGGATGAGCTGCCGCCACGAGCGGATGCTGGCCAGCGTCAAGGTTCCCGTGCTGATGACCCACCACGCCCGCCACGTCGATCCCGCCACCGGCCGGCTGATCGGCGCCCTCTCAGATCTGCAGGCGTCGCGCGTGGGCGAGATCGTCCGCGCCGCGGGTGTTGCGTTCGACTACGTCTCCCTGCCCGATGCCGCGCACGCCATGCACAACGCCGACCCGCCGCGGTTCGTCGAGGCGCTGAGCCAATGGGCGAAGTCATTGCCGGCCTGAAGCGCCGTCTCCGATGGGCCGAAAGGGGGCATCGCGTGCAGCCAAGCGGCCCCTCGATTGCGCTGTACGCCGCTAGGCGCTGAAGTTCAGCCCCAGGCCCGGCTCGGGCCAGCGCATGCTGATGAGCTTGCCCGCGCCGGACAGGGTGATGAAGGCTTCGCGCAGATCGGGACCGCCGAAGCAGATGTTGGTCGTCATTCGGTCGGGCAGAGGCGTCTGTCGGCAGGCGCCCGCGGGGGTCATGGTGGTGATCCCGTCGGCGAGCGAGGCGATGCAGATGTCGCCATTGGCCTGCACCGCAAGGCTGTCGAAGAACGCCCGCCCGGGCGCAGCGCCGACGAGGCGGCCGCCGCGGCCGCCCTTCACCACCTGGCCCGGGCCGGTGAGATCGAAGGCGATGAGGCGGCCGGTGTAGCTCTCGGCGCTGTAGACGGTCTTCTCGTCCGGTGAGAGGCCGATCCCGTTGTAGCCCGTGCCGCCGAACGAGATCTCATCCACGCGTGAGCCGTCGGCCTTGGCGTAGTAGACGCCGCTGAGGTGGCGCGTGCGCCCGGTGGCGCGGCCAAAGTCCGTGAACCAGAACCCGCCCTCGGCGTCGAAGACGATATCGTTGGGCGCCGACAGCGGGTGTCCGCCGACGGTGTCGTAAAGACGCTCGCCCTTGCCGGTGGCAAGATCGACGCGGTCGATGCCGCCCTGGATCGCGGCCCCTGGGCCGCCGGCCAGGCCGCCTCCGCCATTGTTTGCCACGTAGACCGCGCCGTCCGGCCCCAACGCGGCGCCGTTGGGGCCGCCGCCCAGATCGCACACCACCTCGACCTTGCCGTTCCAGACCCGTGACAGCGTCCCGCGTGCGATCTCGACCAGGATCACCGAGCCGTCCGGCATGGCGATCGGCCCTTCAGGAAATTGCAGCCCTTCGACCAGTTCGACGAAATTCATCTGGGTTTCCTTCCCCAAGACGGGACCTCGCCGTCAGTGCGGCGGCGTGCGGCCGCGGATCCGGTCGAAACCCGCCTTGATGCCGCTGAAGCGGGCCTCGATGGCGGGCTCGAACTCGTTGTCGGTGAAGATGTAGGGCCAGTCGCCCTCGATCCCCTCGCGGACCAGTTCGCCGACGTAGAGCGGATCGATGCCGCCGGCGACCCGCTCGCGAACATTGCCCAGCCACGTCTCGATCGCCGCTTGCGCCGGCGCAGGCTCGCTGCGCAGGGCGCCGGTGAACCGTTCGGGCAGGTTTCGCGCCGAGTCGACAATCTGTGTGCGGATGAAGCCCGGGCACAGCACCGAAACGCCGATGCCGCGCGGCGCCAGTTCGACGCGCAGGCCCTCCGACAGCGCCACCACGCCGTACTTGGTCACGTTGTAGGCGTTGCCGCTGCCTGAGATCAGCCCGGCGATCGAGGCGGTGTTGACGATGTGGCCGCCCTGGCCGTGGCGCTCGATCAGCGGCCCGAAGATCTCGACCCCCCAGACCACCGCCATCAGGTTGACGCCGATCGTCCAGCTCCAGCCTGGGTCGGTCCAGGCGCCATAGGCGCCGCCGCCGGCGACGCCGGCGTTGTTGTGCACGATATGAACCTCGCCATACCGCGCCACCGTTGCGTCCGCCGCCGCCTGCAGTTCGGATTTGAGCGAGACGTCGGCCACCACGGCGTCGACATCGGCGTTGGTGCGTTTCAGCTCGGCCAGGGCCCTGTCCAGCGCCGACTGTTCGATGTCGCACATCATCACCTTGACGCCGGCCTGCGCCAGACGCGTGGCCACCCCCAGCCCGATACCCGACGCCGCGCCGGTGATGAAAGCGGTCTTGCCCACTAGGTCCTTCATGCGGTTCTCCTCCTCTGGCGCTGTCTGGCGCGCTCTCTGTCAGTCCCGCCAGCGCTGGGCGAAGTTGACCACTTGCTGGGCGACGGTTTCCACCTGCCAGATGTCGCGCGCATCGTGCAGGCGGCCGGCGGCGTCGAAAGGACCCAGCGCGCTGTTGATCGTGGCCCCCAAGGGCGTTGGCCAGCCGCGCAGGGCGTGGACGATGGCCCGCAGCGCCGCCAAGGCTGACCCGCAGGCCTGCCAGCCGTCGGCGACCACGATGCAGCCCACCGCCCGGCCGTCGAGGTAGGGCCGGTCCGCCCCGCTCAGGGGCTCGAGGCTGTCGAGCGCGTTCTTGATCAGGCCCGAGATCGATCCGTGGTAGCCGGGCGTGGCGACGATCACGCCTTCGGCCTCGCGCACGGCCTCCACCATCGCCTGGCGCTCGGCGAACTCACCGGGCTCGGCTGGATTGTAGATCGGCAGCTTGGAGAGCATCTCGCCGCCGAACAGGCGCGTCCGCGCGCCAGCCGCCTCGGCCGCGGCCAGTGCGTGGGCGAGCACCCGCTCGCTGGAGGAGGGAGAGCGCACGGTGCCGCCGATCCCGACGATCAGCGGGGCGGGCCGCTCAGACGCCAATGACATTCACAGGTCTCCAGATCGCAGCCCGCGCGGACGCGCATCCAGGACTAGCGATCCAGAGACCCGGTTGAAAGAGGTTACGCGTCCGCCCGTGCGCCCCGCGTCGCCTTGGCGACCTCCGCCTTCAGCTCGTCGATCTGCGTCCCGTACCTGTCCATCGCCGCTTCTTTCAGCTTGGGCAGGTGGTAGTTGGGGAAGAGATCCTGGTCGGGGCGGTAGTCCTTCAGCACCTGCTTGGCGACCGTCACCTTGTGCACCTCGGTGGGTCCGTCGGCGATGCCCATGACCAGGGCCGAGGTCACCATGCCCATGAACGGCATCTCGTTGGAGACGCCCATGGCGCCGTGCAGGTGCGCGGCGGTGGTGGCGATGTCGTGATAGACCTTGGGCATCGCCACCTTGATCGCGGCGATATCCTTGCGCACCAGGTTGTAGTCCTTGTGCTTGTCGATCAGCCAGGCGGTGCGCAGCACCAAGAGGCGGAACGACTGCAGCGCGATCCAGCTGTCGCAGATCTGTTCCTGCACCACCCCGAGGTCGGCCAGGCGTCCATCGCGCGTCTGGCGCGAGACCGCCCGTCGGCACATCAGATCGAAAGCCTTCTGGCAGGCGCCCACCGTGCGCATGGCGTGGTGCACGCGCCCGCCCGACAGACGGGTCTGGGCCACCAGGAACGCGCCGCCCCTCGGGCCCAGCAGGGCCTCGGGGCCGACTTCGACGTTGGTGTAGCGCATGTAGGCGTGACCCCCGCCTTCACCCGCGCCGACGCCGATGCCGCGCATGATCTCGACGCCAGGGGTGTTGGTGGGAACGATGAAGATCGAGGTCTTCTGGTGGATGTCCTTATGGTCGGGGTCGGTGACCGCGTAGACGATCAATATGGTCGAGCCATAGGCCCCCGATGAGAAGTACTTCTCGCCGTTGATCACCCACTTGCCGTTCTTCCATTCGGCGCGGGTCTTGAAGGTGGTGGGGTCCGAGCCGCCGGCCGGTTCGCTCATGGAGAAGGCCGAGCGGATGTCGCCGTTCAAGAGCGGCCACAGCCACTTGTCCTTCTGCTCGGGGGTGCCGTAGTGGGCGATGATCTCGGCGTTGCCAGTGTCGGGCGCCTGGCAGCCGAAGATGGTGGGCGCCATGGCGGTGCGGCCCAGCTTCTCGTTCATCAGGCCCAGCTTCAGCTGGCCAAAACCCTGGCCGCCCAGCTCAGGGCCCAGGTGGCAGGCCCACAGGCCCTGCGCCTTGACCTCCGCCTGCAGCGGCTTGATGAACTTTTCGCGGGCGCCTGGGACCATCAGGCCGCGGCCGAGGTTGGAGAGAGGTTCGACCTTCTCCTCCATGAACTCTTCGATCCAATCGAGTTTCTTCTGAAATTCCGGGTCGGTCTCAAAATCCCAAGCCATATGTCTCTCCCTGGCGCCCGGCTCATACCGGGCGAAATGTCTTCGAAGCCTCAGCTGATCGGCATTATCGGGCGCCGCTACGGCAGGTGCAACCGCCGCAAACGCTTGTTTGAAAATTTCCCTCCCTCCCCTTCATGGGGAGGGACAGACCGCGGAGCGGTCAGGGTGGGGGAGTCCGGTGAGGCGCGTCGACGCTCGTTGACGCGTCCGAAAGCCCCACCCGTCCGCCGCTCCGCGGCGTCCACCCTCCACACGAGGGGGAGGGAGGCGATGCACGCCTTGCCAGTCCCGTGCGGCAAGCCTATCGCCGAAGGACCAGCCACGGGAGCGAGGCGCCATGACCACCCCATCCATCGCCGGCCTTTCGCGCAGCCGTCTGCAGCACATCGACCGGTTCATCGAGGCCCGCTACATCGACCCCGGCAAGCTTCCCTGCGCGCTGACCCTGGTGGCGCGCCACGGCGAGGTGGCGCATCTGGGCGTGCTCGGCCAGGCCGACGTGGAACGCGGGACGCCGCTGAAGGAAGACACGATCTTCCGAATCTATTCGATGACCAAGTCGCTCACGACGGTCGCCTTCATGATGCTGGTGGAGGCGGGCGATGTGGCGCTGGACGATCCGGTGGAGAAGTTCATCCCCGCCTGGCGGGACCTGGGCGTCTTCGTCGCCGGCCAGCCGGACGCCTGGCAGACCCGCCGGCCCGACCGGCCGATGCAGATCGTCGACCTGCTGCGGCACACCTCCGGGCTCACCTACGGCTTCCAGAACCGCACCAACGTCGATGCGGCCTACCGCAAGGTCGGGATCGGCGAGGGGGGCGGCAAGCGGGGTCTGGACGGGATGATCGCGGACCTGGCCAAGATCCCGCTGGAGTTTTCGCCCGGCGAAGCGTGGAACTATTCGGTCTCCACCGACGTCCTCGGCTATCTGATCGGGGCGATCAGCGGCCAGCCGTTCGAGACGTTCCTGCGCGAACGCTTGATCGAGCCGCTGGGCATGGTCGACACCGCCTTCGAGGTTCCGGCGGCGAAGGCTCACCGCCTGGCCGCCTGCTACAACCGCTCGCCCAAGGGCGCGCTGGCGCTGCAGGACGACCCGAAGAAGAGCCCCTACCTGAAGCCGCCGGCCATCCATTCCGGCGGTGGGGGCCTGGTTTCGACCGCGGCGGACTACCTGAAGTTCTGCCAGATGCTGCTGAACGGCGGCCACGCGGGCGGCGTGCGGTATCTCAGCCGCAAGACTCTGCGGTTCATGACCTTGAACCACCTGCCGGACGGCAAGGACCTGACCCAGCTTTCGCGCTCGCTCTTCAGCGAGGCGACCAACGCCGGCATCGGCTTTGGCCTTGGCTTCGCGGTGACCCAGAACCTCGAGCGCAACCTGATCGCCGGCAGCGTCGGCGAATACTACTGGGGCGGGGCGGCCAGCACTGCCTTCTGGGTCGATCCGTCGGAAGACCTGACGGTGGTGTTCATGACTCAGCTCCTGCCCTCCAGCACCTATCCCATCCGCCGCGAGCTGCGCACCCTGGTCTACGCCGCGATCGACGACTGATCGGCTGAGCGTCCTTCGAGACGCCCACTGCGGTGGGCTCCTCAGGATGACGAAAGCTGTTGAGCCGCCACCCACTTCGTCATGGTGAGGAGCGCTCGCCAGAGCGCGTCTCGAACCACGCAAATCATCATTCCCCCTAGACGAACCCGCCCGGCCGTATCATGCGTTCGCCCCTCATGGCCGAGCAGGGACGAGCGATCGAGCGCCTGGTGATCTTTGGCGCCACCGGCGATCTCGCCGAGCGGATGCTGCTGCCGTCGCTCTACTTCCTGGACGCCGACGGCCTGTTGCCGCCGGCGATGAAGATCGTCGGCTCGGCCAGGTCGGCGCTCGATGCGGCGTCGTTCACCGAATACGTCCAGGGCGTCCTCAAAGCGCGTCCCGAGGGCCTCGACGAGACGGTCTGGGCGAGGTTCCGCCAAAGACTCGACTACTGCCCGGCGGACGTCACCCGCGGCGAGGGGCTGAAGGGCCTGGCCGAGCGGCTTGGCGGCGCCTCGACGATCTTCTATCTCGGCCTTTCGCCCAGCCTCTACGGCGCGGTGTGCCGGGCGCTGGACCAGTGCGGCCTGGCCTGCGGCGACTGCCGGATCGTGCTGGAAAAGCCCATCGGCCACGACCTGGAAAGCTCGCGCGCGATCAACGCGGAGGTCGCCCAGGTGTTCGAGGAGCGGCGCGTCTTCCGCGTCGACCATTACCTTGGCAAGGAGACGGTGCAGAACCTGCTGGCGCTGCGGTTCGCCAACACCCTCTTCGAGCCGCTGTGGAACAACCTCGCCATCGATCACGTTCAGATCACCGTCGCCGAGACGGACGGGGTCGGCGAGCGCTGGCCCTACTACGACGAGTACGGCGCGCTCAGGGACATGGTCCAGAACCACATGCTGCAGCTCCTCTGCCTGGTGGCGATGGAGCCGCCGCCGGACGCCGGCGCCGACTCGGTGCGTGACGAGAAGGTCAAGGTGCTGAAATCGCTGAGGCCCTTCACCCGCGCCACCGCCCAGCAGCTCAGCGTGCGGGGCCAATACCGGGCTGGCGTCGTCGACGGCAAGCAGGCCCAGGCCTACGCCGAGGAGCGGGGCGGGGAGAGCCATACCGAGACCTTCGTCGCCCTGCGCGCCGACATCGAGAACTGGCGCTGGGCGGGGGTCCCTTTCTACCTGCGCACCGGCAAGCGCCTGCCCGAGCGGCGCACCCAGATCGTCATCCAGTTCAAGGCCCTGCCGCACCTGATCTTCGGCGAACGGGCCGAGGACGACGTGAAGGCCAACCGCCTGGTCATCGACCTGCAGCCGGACGAGGACATTTCGCTGCTGCTGATGAACCGGCGGCCCGGCATCTCCGGCACCCGGCTTCAGGCGCTGCCGCTCAGCCTCTCGCTGAACGACGGCGGGCGCCGGCGGATCGCCTATGAGCGGCTGCTGCTGGACGTCATCGCCGACAACCCGGCCCTCTTCGTGCGCCGCGACGAGGTGGAGCTGGCCTGGGCCTGGATCGATGGCATCGCCGACACTTGGCGCGATCTCGCCCTTGCGCCCAAGCCCTACGCCGCCGGCAGCTGGGGTCCGGCCGGCGCCTTCGCCCTCTTGGAGCGGTCGGACCGGAACTGGCTGGATGAGTAGCCTTGAGGAGGCGCCGATGCACCCCGTCACCGCCGAGGTCACCCGACGCATCACCGAACGAAGCCGCGATGGCCGCGCCGACTATCTTGAGCGGATGGAGGCCGCGCGGCGCGCCGGCCCTGGCCGCGCCAAGCTCAGCTGCGCCAACTTCGCCCACGCTTTCGCCGCCTTGCCGGGGGACGACAAGGCGCGCATCCGCAACCCCGCGGCGCCCAACCTCGCCATCGTCTCGGCGTACAACGACATGCTCTCGGCCCACCAGCCGCTGGAACGCTTCCCGGCGATCATCAAGGCGGCGGCGCGCGAAGTGGGGGCGACGGCGCAGTTCGCCGGCGGCGCGCCGGCCATGTGCGACGGCGTCACCCAGTCGCGGCCCGGCATGGAGCTTTCACTCTTTTCGCGCGACGTCATCGCCATGGCCACGGCGGTGGCGCTCACCCACGACGCCTTCGACGGCGCGCTGATGCTGGGCGTCTGCGACAAGATCGTGCCCGGCCTCTTCATCGGCGCGGCGGTCTTTGGCCACCTGCCGGCGATCTTCGTGCCCGGCGGGCCGATGACCTCGGGCATCTCCAACGCCCAGAAGGCCAAGACCCGCGCCTTGTTCGCCGAGGGCAAGATCGGCCGCGAGGAACTGCTCGAAAGCGAGATGAACTCCTACCACGGCCCTGGCACCTGCACCTTCTACGGCACCGCCAACTCCAACCAGATGATCATGGAGATGATGGGCCTGCACCTGCCGGGCTCGGCCTTCGTCCATCCGAACACGCCGCTCAGGGACGCCCTGGTCGCCGCCGCGCCCAAGCGGGCGATCGAGATCGGCGCCGGCGCCAACGACTACACGCCGTTCTGCGCGGTCGTGACCGAGAAGAGCATCGTCAACGGCATCGCCGGCCTGCTGGCCACGGGCGGCTCGACCAACCACACGCTTCACCTGGTGGCCATGGCCAAAGCGGCGGGGATCTCGCTCAGGTGGGAGGATTTCGATGACCTCTCGCGGGTGACGCCGCTGATCGCCCGCGTCTATCCCAACGGTTCGGAGGACGTGAACGCCTTCCACGCCGCCGGCGGCATGGCCTTCGTGGTCCGCCAGCTGCTGGATGCGGGCCTGGCGCACGACGACGTGGCGACCGTCGCCGGCCACGGTCTGCGGCGCTATCAGCAGGAGCCGTTCCTGCAGGACGGCGCGCTCGTCTGGCGGGACGGGAGCGAACGCTCGCTCGCGCCCGATGTGCTGCGGCCGGTGGACAATCCCTTCGACGCCGAAGGCGGCCTGCGGATCGCCGCGGGCGCGCTTGGCCGGGCGGTAATCAAGACCTCGGCGGTGAAGCCCGAACACCGGGTGATCGAAGCGCCAGCGATCTGCTTCGACGACCAGGACGAGCTGCTGCAGGCGTTCCAGCGCGGTGAACTCGACCGCGACTTTGTGGCGGTGGTGCGGTTCCAGGGGCCCCGGGCCAACGGCATGCCTGAGCTTCACGCCCTGACGCCGGCGCTGGGCGTGCTGCTGGATCGTGGGCGCAAGGTCGCGCTGGTCACCGACGGGCGGATGTCGGGCGCTTCGGGCAAGGTTCCGGCGGCGATCCATGTGACCCCCGAGGCGGCCGCTGGCGGGCCGCTGGCCAAGGTCCGCGACGGCGATGTGATCCGCCTGGACGCGTACTCGGGCCAGCTGACGATCAAGGTCGACGAGCGCGAACTGACGGCCCGCGAGCCGGCGCCGCGCCCGGCGCCCGGCTTCGGCTACGGCCGCGAACTCTTCGGCTGGGCCAGGGCCGCGGTCGGCCCGGCGGACGAAGGGGCGTGCACGCTCTTCGAGGCGGCGGCCCTTTAGGCCCTGGCGAAGGCCATCAGGTCGCGGTTCACCCGCTCGGCGTGGGTGAAGATGAGGCCGTGCGGCGCGCCGGGATAAACCTCCAGCCGGGCGCCCGGGATCAGCGCGGCGGTCTTGCGCCCGGTAAGCGGCAGCGGCGTCGAGACGTCGGCATCGCCCTGGATCACCAACGTCGGCAGGGTCAGCCGGCGAAGCTCCGGCCGGAAGTCCGCCGCGGTGAAGCTCTCGTTGCAGGCGACGGCGCCTTGCAGGGAAGTGCGCAGCATCATCTGGCGGATCCAGTCACCGAGCTGCGGCGACGCGTCCGGCGTCAGGAAGCCCTGGCTGGCGGCGCCGCCGAGCCAGCTTGGGAAGTCGCGCGCGACTGCCGCCCGGACGGCGGCGAAGGCTTCCGGCGGAAGGCCGTCGGGATTGTCCGGCGCATGGAAGAGGCAAGGCGTCGTCGGGGCGAGCAGGGCCAGGCGCGCGACGCGGCCGGCGCCATGGCGCGTGAGATACCGCACGGCCTCGGCTGCGCCCATCGAGTGGCCGACCAGGGTGGCGCCTCTCAGGTCCAGCGTCTCCATCACCTGGGCCACGTCATCGGCCAGGCTGTCGATCTCGTAGCCGCCGCCGACGTCGCTGGAT
>JBIOEF010000015.1:0-44978 GCA_044445785.1 Caulobacterales bacterium | reverse complement strand
GTTCGCGGCGGCGAGGAGGGTGCTAGGCTAGCCCGCCCCCGCTTCCGGAGTCGCCGAACTTGCGCACCCTCTTTGTCGCCGCCCTCGTCGGTCTTAGCCTCGGCGCCACCGCCGCGGCGGCCCAGCCAGTCTCGATCGTGCCGCCGATCGGCTTCAAGGAGCGGACGCTCCCCAACGGGCTGAAACTGATCACCTCGGTCGACCGGACCACGCCCAACGTGACGGTGCAGGTCTGGTACGGCGTGGGGGCGAAGAACGATCCGGACGGGCGCTCCGGTTTCGCCCACCTCTTCGAACACCTGATGTTCAAGTCCACCCGCGATCTGCCGGCCGAGAGCTTCGATCGGCTCACCGAGGACGTCGGCGGGATGAACAACGCCTTCACCGCCGACGACAACACCGCCTTCTATGAGGTGATCCCCGCCGCCCACCTGCAGCGCCTGATCTGGGCCGAGGGCGAGCGCCTCTCCGGCCTGGTCGTGGACGACACCAACTTCCACTCCGAGCGCGAGGTGGTGAAGGAGGAGCTGCGGCAGCGGGTTCTGGCCGATCCCTACGGCCGATTCTTCCGCTACCTGATCCCGGAGAACACCTTCGCCGTCCACCCCTACAAGCGCTCCTCGATCGGCTCGATCGAGGACCTGGATGCGGCCACGCTGGACGACGTGCAGCGCTTCCACGCCACCTACTATCGGCCGGACAACGCCGCCATGGTGGTGATCGGCAACTTCGACGAAGGTGAGCTGAACGCCTGGGTCGATCGATACCTTGGCCCGATCACGGACCCTGCCGGCCCGATGCCGCAGGTGACCGCGGTCGAGCCGCCGCGGACCGGCCCGAAGAGCGCGACCGGCTATGGGCCCAACGTCGTCCTGCCGGCCATCGCCATCACCTGGCTGGCGCCGCCCGTCACCAGCCCGGACGCCGCGGCGCTGCAGGTGCTGGATGCGGTGCTCTCCGGCGGCAAGGCCTCGCGGCTCTACGATTCCATGGTCTACGACAAGCAGATCGCGGCCGAGATCTTCTCCAACGCCGACCTGCGCGCGCAGCTGGGCATGTACTACGTCGGCGCCATCGTCGCCGAGGGCCACACCGTCGATGAGGACGAGGCGGCCCTGCGCGCCCAGGTCGGGGCGCTGCGCGACGCGCCGGTCAGCGCCGCCGAGCTGGAGAAGGCCAAGACCCAGCTGCTCGCCGCCGAAGTCCGCCAGCGCGAGACCATCGAGGGGCGCGCCAACGAGCTTGGCCAGGCCCAGATCGTCGAGGGCGACGCCGCCAAGGCCAACAGCGACATCGCCGACCTGCAGAAGGTCACCGCCGCCGACGTCCAGCGCGTGGCCAGGAAATACCTGTCGGACGATCTGCGCTCGGTGATCCGCTACCTGCCGGATGCGCAACGCCCGCCGGCGCGCCGGCCGAACCCGCCGCGCCGCCGCCGGTCGCCTCGCCGCCGTTCACCGGCGTGGTCGCCCAGCTCGCCCCGGAGGGCCAGCGCCAGGCGCCCCCGCCCGTGGGCAAGCAGCCGGCCGCCGTCCTGCCCTCGCCGGTCGAAAAGACCCTCGCCAACGGCGTTCGGGTGATCGTGGCCAAGAGCACCGACCTGCCGCTGGTCAGCGCGACGCTCCTCTTCACCACCGGCGCCGAGGGCGACGCGCCCGGGCGGTCAGGGACCGCTGATCTCACCGCCGACCTGGTCGCTCAGGGCACGACCACCCGCTCGGCGCGCGACATCGCCCGCCAGACCGAAACCCTGGGCGCCGATCTGGAAGCCGGCGCCGGCTGGGAGGTCTCGACGGTGACCCTCTCGGTCATGGCGAACAAGCTCAGCGCCGCCCTGCCGATCATGGCCGACGTGGCGCGCAATCCCACTTTCGCCCCGGACGAGCTGGAACGGACCCGCAAGCAGGATCTGGAGGGGCTGGAGGTCGCCTATGAGAATCCGGGCCAGGTCGCCGGCTTCGCCGCCGCGCCGCTGGTCTACGGACCGCCGTTCAACCACGCCGCCAACGGCACGCCCGCCTCGCTGAAGCGCCTGACCCGGGACGATGTGGCGAGGTTCCACCACGACAACTGGCGGCCGGAGGGCGCCATCCTGGTGCTGACCGGCGACATCACGCCCGATCGGGGTTTCACGCTCGCGCAAGGCGCGTTTGGCGACTGGCCGAGGTCGCCGTCCCCGCCGCCGGTCGTGACGCCCCGCCCTCAAGAGGTTCCGCGGGCCATCGCCATCGACCTGCCGAACACCGGCCAGGCCGACGTGGTGGTGACCAAGCCGGCGATCACCCGCACAGACCCGCGCTACTACCATGGCCTGGTCGCCAACGCGGTGCTGGGCGGCGGCTATTCGGCGAGGCTCAACGAGGAGGTGCGGGTCAGGCGCGGCCTCAGCTACGGCGCCAGCTCCACGCTCACCGCGCGCCGCCACCTTGGCGCCTTCACCGCCGAGGCCCAGACCAAGAACGACGCGGCGCCGCAGGTCGCGAGCCTGATCAAGGATGAGATGGCGAGCCTGGCCCAGACTCCGCCGACAGCCGACGAGCTGACAGCGCGCAAGTCGGCGCTGATAGGCGAATACGGCCGCGCCGTCGGCACGGTCGCGGGCCTTGGCAACGCCCTGGCCACCCTGGCGCTCTACGGGATCGATCTCGATGAGATCGGAGCCTACACCGACAAGGTGGAGGCGGTGGATGGCGATCAGGTTCAGGCCTTCGCCAAGGCCGTGCTCGATCCTGGCCAGGCCAGCGTACTGGTGGTGGGCGACGCCAAGGCGTTCCTGCCGGCGTTGAAGACCGCGCTGCCGAACCTGGTTGTGATCCCGATCGCCGAATTCGATCCGGATAGCCCGACGCTGAGGAGCGAGGCGGCGAAGTGACCGCGCGGCGGATCCTGCGTCCTTCGAGACGCCGCCCCGCTGGGACGGCTCCTCAGGATGACGAAGATATTGGATTGTTCGTCATGGTGAGGAGCGCTCGAATGAGCGCGTCTCGAACCACGCGCCACCGTTCTGGATCTACCTGTCCGCCGGCTGGCTCCACTCATCGCTGGTCCCCTCCGCGCCGATCAGGGCCAGGCCTGAGGCGATGGAGACCAGCTCGCCGCCGCTCTCCAGCCGCGCTTCGCCGAAGCGTTCGGCGAAAAGCCGCCGCACCGCCGGCACGAACGACGAGCCGCCGGTCAGGAAGACCCGGTCGATGGCCCCGGCGCCGAGCTTGGCGCGCGCCAGCACCTCGTCAACCGCGCGCTCGATGGCGGCCAGTTCCGGGCTGATCCAGGCTTCGAACTCCGCCCGGCGCACGCCTTTTTCGATCCGGATCGACCCGGCTTCGAAGCGGAACGTCGCTTCGATCTCTTCCGACAACGTCTCCTTCAGCCGCGAGACCGACTGGTAGAGGCGGTAGCCGTGGTTGTCGTCAAGGAGCTCCACCAGGGCTGCGATCTTGGCGGGCGCCAGGGCCGTGCGCCGCAGGCTGCGGATGTCGCGCATGTCGCGCGAGGCGCGCAGCAGGGCCAGCTGCTCCCAGCGGGCGAAGGCGGTGAAGTAGCGGACCGGGATCGGCAGGACGTTGTCGAAGGCCCGGTAGCTGGTCCCCTTGCCGAGTTCGGGCGAGACCAGGTGATCGATGATCCGGTAGTCGAAGGCGTCGCCGGCCACCGCGACGCCGGAATTGGCCAGCGCCTTGGAGCGCACCTCGCCCTTGCCGCGCTCGAAGCGGACGATGGAAAAGTCGCTGGTGCCGCCGCCGAAGTCCGCCACCAGCACGGTGGCGTCGCCGGCGAGCTTGCGGGCGAAGAAGAACGCCGCGGCGACCGGCTCGTAGGCGTAGCGGATATCAGTGAACCCCAGGCGAGAGAACGCGGTCTCGTAGCGCTGGATGGCCAGTTTCGGGTCCGGCTGCAGGCCCGCGAAGTTCACCGGCCGCCCGACGATCAGGCGCGGCGGCAGCTCGGCGAGGTCCGCGCCGCCATGGGCCTGCAGGCGCAGCAGGAAGGCCGACAGCAGGTCCTCGAAGCGGAAGCGGCGGCCCAGGATATGGGTCTCGGTGAAAAGCGGGCTCGCCGCGTAGGACTTGAACGACTGGATGAACCGGGTCTCCAGCGGCTCTTCCACGTAAGCGTCGATGGCCCAGGGCCCGGCTTCCACGATCCGACCGGACGGATCGTCGTGCGGCGCGTGAAACGAGAGCGCCGAGCGGAAGGCGACGATCTCCTCGTCCTCGCGCGGGAAGACGGCCAGGTGCGCGCCGCCCTGACCGTCGGTAAGGGCGACGACGGTGTTGGTGGTGCCAAAATCAATGCCGATCGCGGCAGTGTTGGTGGCGCCAATATCGATGCCGATGGCCGGGGCGGACATGGAAGTTCCGGGTTCCTTCTCCCCTTGTGGGAGAAGGTGTCGGCGTAGCCGACGGATGAGGGGTTGACGGCATGGGGCTGAGTTAGTGGCCGAGAGTTGGCGGCGAGAGGCTTCAACCCCTCATCCGACGGGCATCCGCCCGCCACCTTCTCCCACAGGGGGAGAAGGACGCTAACCGGCGGGCCCGCTCAAGTCGCAGGCTTGCAGATGTCCTTCACGAGACCATGGCCCTCACCCCTCCGCCGCCTCGACCAGCGGGCGGTCGTAGGCGGCCATCATGGCCATGTTCAGGATCTTCGAGACCGAGGCCGAGAGCGGGCAGATCTGCACCGACTTGGAGAGGCCCAGCAGGATCGGTCCGACCACCGTCGCCTCGCCCAGCGCCTGCACCAGCTTGGTGGAGATCGAGGCCGAGTGGATCGCCGGCATGATCATCACATTGGCCGGGCCGGTGAGGCGCATGAACGGGTAGTTCTCGCGCGCATCCGGGTCCAGCGCCAGCTCGGGCGGCATCTCGCCCTCGTACTCGAAGTCGATGTCGTGGCGCGCGTCCAGCACGGCGACGGCGTCGCGCAGCTTCTCCGAGCGCTCGCCCATGGGGTTGCCGAAGGTCGAATAGGACATGAACGCGAGCCTGGGCGTGAATCCCAGCCGCCGAACGGCCCTGGCCGCCTCGATGGCGATCTCGACGATCTCGTTGGCTTCAGGCAGTTCGGTGATGTTGGTGTCGGCGACGAACAGCGTGCGGCCCTTGGCGAGCACGATCGACATGCCGATCACCCGCCCGCCCGGCGCCGGATCGATCACCCGCAGCACCTCCTCCAGCGCCTGGTCGAAACTGCGGGTGACGCCGGTGACCATGCCGTCGGCATGGCCCAGCGCCACCATCGAGGCGGCGAAGGAGTTGCGGTCCTGGTTGATCAGCCGCAGCACGTCGCGGCGCAGGTATCCCTGGCGCTTCAGCCGCTCGTAGAGGAAGTCGACGAATTCCGGATTGCGGTCGGAAAGGCGTGCGTTCAGCACCTCCAGCTTGGCCTCATCGGGATCGAGCCCGGCGGCGATCATGTTCTCCTTCACCAGGTCCTCGCGGCCCACCAGCACCGACTTGCCAAGGCCCTGGCTCTGGAAGGCATAGGCGGCGCGGATCACGCTGGGCTCCTCGCCCTCGGCGAAGACGATGCGCTTCAGCGGTCCCGACTGCACCGCGCCGGAGATCTTCTGCAGGAAGCCGGCGGAGGGATCGAGGCGCCGCGCCAGCGCCTCGCGATAGGCCTCCATGTCGGGGATCGGCCGGCGGGCGACGCCGGTGTCCATGGCCGCCTGGGCGACGTAGGGCGGGATGTACCAGATGAGGCGCGGGTCGAACGGCGAGGGGATGATGTACTCGGGCCCGAACCGCAGATGCCCGCCGTGATAGGCGGCGGCGACCTCGTCGGGCACGTCCTCGCGGGCCAGCTGCGCCAGGGCGTGGGCGCAGGCGATCTTCATCTCCATGTTCACCCGCCGCGCCCGCACATCCAGCGCGCCGCGGAATATGTAGGGAAAGCCCAGCACGTTGTTGACCTGGTTCGGGTAGTCCGACCGGCCGGTGGCGACGATGGCGTCGTCGCGGACGGCGCGCACTTCCTCAGGGGTGATCTCGGGGTCGGGATTGGCGAGCGCGAAGATGATCGGGCTCTTCGCCATCAGCTTGATCTGCTCGCCGGTCACCGCGCCCTTCACCGAAAGGCCGAAGAAGGCGTCGGCGCCCTTCAGCGCATCGGTCAGGGTGCGCGCGTCGGTCTCCACCGCGTGGGCCGACTTCCACTGGTTCATGGATTCGGTGCGGCCGCGATAGATGACGCCCTTGGTGTCCAGAGCGATGCAGTTCTCGGGTCTCACCCCCAGAGCCTTCAGCAGGTCCAGGGTGGCGATCCCGGCCGCGCCGGCGCCGTTCAGCACCAGCTTGATGTCCTCCAGGCGCTTGCCGGTGATGGCGCAGGCGTTGATCAGCCCGGCGGCGGAGATGATCGCCGTGCCGTGCTGGTCGTCGTGGAACACGGGTATGTCGAGCAGTTCCTGCAGCTCGGTCTCGATGCGGAAGCACTCGGGGCTCTTGATGTCCTCCAGATTGATCCCGCCGTAGGTAGCGCCGATGTTCTTGACCACGGTGATGATCTCGTCGGCGTCGCGCGAGGCCACTTCCACGTCGATGGAATCGACGTCGGCGAAGCGCTTGAAGAGCACGCACTTGCCCTCCATCACCGGCTTTGAGGCCAGCGATCCCAGGTCGCCAAGGCCCAGGATGGCGGTGCCGTTGGAGATCACCGCCACCAGGTTCCCCTTGGAAGTGTAGTCGTAGGCGCTGTCCGGGTCCTTGGCGATCGCCAGCACTGGCGCGGCCACGCCCGGCGAATAGGCCAGCGACAGGTCGCGCTGCGTGGCCATGGGCTTGGTCGCCGCAACGGCGATCTTGCCGGGCGTTGGCAGGCGGTGGAACTCCAGCGCCTCGTGATCGGTGAAGGTGCGTTTCTCGGCGTCGCTCATGCGGCTTTGGTCAATCAGGCAGCGAAAGGAAACGCCAGCCGTCCCCTCAGGGGCGCGAATGGCGCCGCAACCTAGAGCGCGGCGGCCGAAAGTGGAACGGCTTTCGCGATCACGCCCGAACTTGGGCGTAGCGGCTTACCGCGCCGGGGCCATCCGTTCGGCCAGCGCCGCTTGCATTTCGCCGAGCGCCGGCTTCACGGCCGGGTCGGTTTGCAGGTGGCGCCAGTAGGCGCTGAGCTTTGGATGCCCCGCCAGCAGATCGCCTCGCCCGAACACCTGGCCAAAGACGCCCATGAAGAAGAACACCGGCGCCAGCGCACAGTCGGCGGTGGAGAAGCTCTTGCCGACCGCATAGGGGCCGGGGCCCATGAACGTCTCCATATTGGCCAGCGCGCCATCGATTGAAGCCAGGCCGGCGTCGACCGTCGCCTGGTCGCGCGTGGCCGGGTTCATCTGGCCGAACAGGGTAAGGCCCGCGGTCATCAGGTAGAGGTCGGCCATCCGCGCCAGCAGCCGCGCGCGGGCTGCGTCGGCCGCATTGGCCGGGCGCAGCGGCCTGGCCGGGAAGGCGTCGTCCAGGTATTCGACGATGACCTCTGATTCCGGGAGCGAGGTTCCGTCGTCCAGCACCAGGCAGGGGATCTTGCCCATCGGGTTGACGGCCAGATACTCCGGCGATTTCAGCCCGCCGGGCGGCGAGACCGTCTCGATGCTGAGGCCCTTGGCGGCGATGGCGATGCGCACCCGGGTGGCGTAGGGCGAAAGATTGGCCGAATAGAGCTTCATGGACGTCCCCATTTGTGGCGAATGACTTGACCGCGCCAGGGCGGCGGCCAGACTGGCGACGATCCTGGCCCAGAGTAGGATCGGCCGCAAGGTAAGTTTCGTTTCAAGACGGAGAATCCCGTGGCCAAGGTCGCGCCAATCCGGATAGGCATCGCCGGCGCGCTGGGCCGCATGGGCCAGGCGGTGGCGAAGGTGGCCGCCGAGCGCGCGGACCTGACCATCGCCGCCGTCTTCGACCGGCCAGGCACGGAGGGCCAGGACGGGGGCGGACGAAGGCTGGGCTCGCTCGCCGACATCGGCCTCTGCGACGTGGTGATCGACTTTTCCATCCCGGCGGCGTCCGTCGAGCTGGCGCGCGCGGCGGCGGCTCTGGGCGGGCCGGCGCTGGTGATCGGCTCGACCGGCGTCTCCGCGGACGACCTGGCGGCGCTGAAGAGCGCCAGCGGTGAGGCGGCGATCGTCTATTCCGGCAACTATTCGCTGGGCGTCAACATCCTGGCAGGGCTGGTGGAGGAGACCGCCCGCCGGCTCCCCGCCCACGACTGGGACGTGGAAATCCTGGAAGTCCATCACCGCCGCAAGGTCGACGCGCCCTCCGGCACGGCGCTGATGCTGGGCGAGGCGGCGGCGCGGGGCCGCGAGGTCGGCCTCGCCAACGCCGCCGTGAAGGCTCGCGACGGGATCACGGGGCCCAGGCCCGAGGGCGCCATCGGCTTCTCGTCGATGCGCGGGGGCGGCATCGTCGGCGAGCACCAGGTGGTCTTCGCCAGCGAGGAGGAGATCCTGACCCTCTCGCACTCGGCCCGCGACCGCGCCCTCTTCGCGCGCGGGGCGGTGACGGCGGCGCTGTGGGTGCGGGGTAGGCCGCCCGGGCTCTACGACATGATGGACGTGCTGGGCTTCCGCGATGCATGAGACGCTCTCGCTCGACGCCACCGGCCAGCTCGCCGCTCTCTCCGGCGGCCGGATCAGCGCGCTCGAGCTCTTGGAGATGACCCTCAAGCGCTACGAGGCCGTCAATCCGGCGGTGAACGCGGTTGTCGTCACCGATTTCGCCCGCGCGCGGGAGCGGGCCAGGGCGATCGACGATCTCCGGTCCAAGGGCGACACCCTGGGCGTGCTGGCCGGCTTGCCGATGACCGTGAAGGACACGCTGGACGTGGAAGGCATGCCCGCGTCCGCCGGCCTCGACGCCTTCCGGCATGAGCGCCGCCACGACGCCATCTCGGTCGGCCACGCCCGGGTGGCCGGCGCGGTCATCTGGGGCAAGACCAACACCCCGGTGATGGCCGGCGACTGGCAGACCTACAACGCCCTCTACGGGACAACGAACAATCCCTGGGACCTGACCCGCACCACCGGCGGCTCGTCCGGCGGGGCGGCGGCGGCGCTGGCGACGAAGATGACCGCGCTGGAGATCGGCTCGGACATCGGCGGCTCGCTGCGCGTGCCAGCCTCGTTCTGCGGCGTCTATTCGCACAAGCCCACCTGGGGCGTCGTCTCCCAGATCGGCCACGTGCCGCCCAGGCCCCATAGCTTGGCCGAGCGCGACCTCAACGTGGTCGGCCCCATGGCCAGGTCCGCGCGCGACCTGCGCCTGCTGCTCTCGGTGCTGGAGGCGGGGCTGCTATCGGCCAAGGCGACCCAACCGGTGGAGCTGAAGGGCCTGCGTATCGGCCTCTGGCTCGACGAGCCGGCGTTCGTGCTGGATCCCGAGGTCCGCGCGGCGGTGGAGGCCTTCGCCGGCGAACTGCGCGGGCAGGAGGCCGAGATCATCCCGATCATCGCCCCGGTGGAGGGCGCGGTGCTGCTTTCCGCCTACCAGACTCTGCTGGCCGCGGTGCTGGCCGACGACATGCCGGCGGCGCAGATGCGCGCGTTCCAGCTGATGCGCGGGCCAGCCAAGATCGCCCGCCGCTTCGGCGCGACGTCCGACGGCTGGGCGGGGCTGGCGCTGGCCTACACCGCCACCCACCGCGAGTGGCTGGCCGCCAATGAGACCCGCGCGCGGCTCTCGGCCCAGGTCCGGCGCCTGTTCTCGCGCATCGACGTGTTGATGGCGCCGATCGCGCCGGTGGCCGCCTTCCCGCACGACCACCGGCCGTTCCAGAGCCGCAGCCTCACCCTCTCCGACGGAACGAAGGCGCCTTACACCGCCATGCTGCGCTGGATCGCGCTGGCCACCGCCTGCGGCCTGCCGGCCACCGCCATCCCCGCCGGACAGACGGCGGGGGGACTGCCGGTGGGCGTGCAGCTGATCGGTCCCAGGGGCGCGGACTCCCGCACGCTCGCGGTCGCCGAGGCCATCGAAGATCGCCTCGGCGGCTTCGTCGCGCCGCCGGCGCCGGCGGGCGCGGACACTGCGGAGTCGGACGAGCCCTCTTGAGCAAAGCGGTCATGGCGCCTTAATCCAGGGGTATGAGGAAGGAAGAAGTGTTCATCGGCGGGGTCACCCGGTCGTGGCTGAAGGCGCGCAGCCAGAACGAGCGGTTCGCCGTCTGGAAGCGGGCCAGGGCCCTGCACTCGGCCGAAGGCAACCACCTGGCGCGGGCGATCGAGCTCCTGGGCCTGCCCTACGCCGAGCCCGAGCCGCTGACCGCCGAGGATCCGCTGATGGTCCGCATGCGCGAGCTGATGGCTTCGCCGGACGCCCGCGCCGCGGCGATCGAGGCGACCCTCGACGGCCTGCCGGCCATGGCCGGGATCGACATCCTGCTGCACGAGGCGCTGGGCGAGGACTATCGCCGCAACGAAGCGGCCGTGCCTACGGCCCAGGAGCTCACCGCCGAGCTGATGACGGGTCTGGGCTATGTCGCGGTCGCCGGCAAGGACCTCCCCGCCCGCTGCGTCGCCAGGACCGGCGTGTTCTGGAAGCGCGGCTAGTGTTCCAGCGTCACCTTGTCGGTGGAATAGCCTGAGCCGACGCCCGCCGGCACAGGGACGTTGGAGGCGGCGTAGTTGGCGTTGATCACCAGGTTGGGGCTGCCCGACAGCGTGATCGCCTGGGCGATCACCACGGTCCAGGCGGACTGGTCAGCCACCCGGTTGCCGGCGCCGGTGACCTGCAGGGTGGCGCTGGGGACATAGAAGATGGCGACGGTCTCGCCGCCCTGGTCGCGCCAGAAGCCCGGCAGGCGCCGCGCCAGCCGCGACGCCGCCTGGGCGCCGCTCACGACCCTCAGGCCGCCTCGGCCGCGTCGCGGGGCTTGAGCACCGCGTCGGCCGCCTTTGCAAACGACACCGCAGCGGGCTTCAGGTCGGGGTTCAGGGCCAGGGCCTGGGCGAGGAACCGGGTGCTTTCGGCCGCCAGGCCCTGGAGCTGGGCGGCAAGTTCCTCGGCCTCGGCGGCGGTCTCGTCGCGCGCTTCGATCATTTGCCGCTCGATGCAGGCCGTCCGGTGCGCATAGCGAACCTGGTAGCTGAGCAGGCGCCAGTTGAGAGGCTTGACCACGAACGAGGTGGCGCCTGCTTGGAAGGCGCGGTCGACCGCCTCGATGTCCTCGCGGCCGGTGACGACGATGATCGGCAGCGCCGCGAAGCGCTCGTCGGCGCGCAACGCTTCGAGCACCTGGAAGCCGTCCAGGTTGGGCATCTCCAGGTCCAGCAGCATCAGGTCGGGCGGGTTGGCCGCGACCGCCTCGAGGGCCGCCGCGCCATCGGGCGCGGTCTCGACGCTCGCCTGTTCGGAAGTAAGGTTAACGATGGCGAATTCCCGCAGGATCGGATCATCGTCAACGAATAGTATACGAACAGAGTCCTGCAGGACGTAAAAGAACGGACCAGCCTTGTCCGGATGAGCCGCCATTTCTCGATTGCTTCTGCAAAAAGTCGGGCCTCATCATTAAACCGGGAGTCATTAATCCAGGGTAACCCCTAAGCAGTATCAGGGTGGGGTCGATTCAACTTGATTGACGGGTCGCAGACAGTGGGACCGGCGCGGCGGTCGATCCGCGCCAAGCTGACCTTGCTGGTGCTGGCCTCGGTGGGCCTGGCGGTGACCCTGGTCACTGGCGTATTGGCCTGGCGCGACGGCCAGCGCGAAACCGCCCTCAGCCTGGACCGCCTCTCCAGCGCCGCCCAGGTGGTGGCCTCGATGAGCGAGGAGGCCGCCGCCGCCGGCGATCGCGCGCGCGCCTACGGCGCCCTGCGCTCGATCACCATGATGCCCGACGTCGCCTACGCCCGGATCGAGCGGCCGGACGGCTCATTGCTGGCCGAAACCGGCGCCGGCGTGCGCCTCACCCGCGATGTGTCAGCGACAGCGGGCGGTCAGCACGGCTTCTTCAACCTGCTCTCCTCGCGCACCGGCGAGGTCACCGCCCCGATCGTCTACGCCCGCCACACGGTGGGCCGGGTGGTGCTGTTCGGACGCCTGGGCGAGGGCGTGGCGCGGCTGTTCTCGAGCCTGCTCTTGAGCCTGGCCGCCGGCCTCACCGCGGCGCTGGCCGGGCTGGCGGTCGCCGCCCGGCTGCAGCGGCGGATCTCCGGCCCGGTGGTGGCGCTGACCGCCGCCATGCAAGAGGTGCGCGAGAGCCACGACTATGGCCGCACCGCCGATATCGCCGCCGACGACGAGGTCGGCGACCTGGTCGACGGCTTCAACGAGATGCTCTCGGAAATCCGCACCCGGGACCAGGCGCTGGCCGCCCATATGGCAGGGCTGGAGAAGACCGTCGCCCAGCGCACTCACGACCTGAAGCTGGCCAAGGACGCCGCCGAGGCCGCCAACAGCGCCAAGAGCGACTTCCTGGCCACCATGAGCCACGAGATCCGCACGCCCATGAACGGCGTCATGGTGATGGCCGAGATGCTGGCCGCCGGCGAGTTGCCGCCTAAGCAGCGCCGCTTCGCCGAGGTGATCGCCAAGTCAGGCTCGAGCCTGCTGGCGATCATCAACGACATCCTCGACTTCTCCAAGATCGAGGCCGGCAAGATGGGCCTCGAGGCCGCGCCGGTGGATCCGGGCGAGGTTGTCGAGGACGTGCTGGCGCTCTTCTGGGAACGCGCCCGGTCCAAGGGCCTGGACCTGGCCGCCTATATCGACCCGTCGACGCCGGCCCTCATCGAGGGCGATGCGACGCGGCTGCGCCAGGTGATCGGCAACCTGGTCAACAACGCCATCAAGTTCACCGAAACCGGCGCGGTGATGGTGCAGGTGACGCCCAAGGACGAGTTCCTGCGCATCTCGGTGCGCGACACCGGCGTGGGCATCCCCAAGGACAAGATCGGCGGGCTCTTCGAGGCTTTCACCCAGGCGGACCAGTCGACCACCCGCCGGTTCGGCGGCACGGGCCTTGGCCTGGCCATCTGCAAACGGCTGGTGGAGGCCATGGGCGGCCGCTTCTATGTCACCAGCGAAGAGGGCAAGGGCTCGGTCTTCGCCTTCGACCTCGCCCCCAAGGTCCTGGCGGAAAACGCCAAGTGGCCCGCCTGGCCCGACCGCGTCGCCGGGCTGCAGATCACCGCTTCCGCCACCCGCTCGGCCGTCAGCCGCTACCTGCAGACATCGGGCGTCACCTTCGAGGACTCGCCCTCCACCGAACCGCCGGACCTGTTGCTGGCCGAGCCGGCGCTGCTGGCTGGCCACCCGCGGCAGGCGCCGCTGGTCATCTGCCTTGGCGAATACGGCGATTCCGCGCCTCAGGCCCTGCAGAGCGCGGGTCTGGTCGACCTGGTGCTGATCCTGCCGCTGCGCCGGCGAGAACTGGCCGCGGCGCTCAGCCAGCTGGCGCTCGGGGGCCCGCTCGACCAGGCGCTCGCCGCCGCCTCCAGGGCCGACGCGGCGGTGCTGCCCAGCTTCCACGGCCGGCGGGTGCTGGTCGCCGACGACAGCGCGGTCAACCGCGAGGTGGCCATGGAGGCGCTGGCGCGCCTGGATATCGCCGCCACCCTGGTCCCCCACGGCCGCGCGGCGGTCGAGGCGGTGACCAAGGCGGCCGAGCCCTTCGACCTGATCCTGATGGACGGCAGCATGCCGGAGCTGGACGGCTATGAGGCCGCCCAGGAGATTCGCCGCTTCGAGGAAGCGGGCGAGCGCCCCCGTATTCCGATCGTGGCGCTGACGGCCCATGTAGTCGGCTCGCCCGCCGAGCGCTGGCGCCAGTCGGGCATGGACGGCGTGCTGGCCAAGCCTTCACCCTGGCCGCCCTGGCCGCGAGCCTGGGCGAATTCCTGTCCGCGAGCGAAGCGCCGGCGCTGCCGCAGCCCGGCGCCGCGGCGCCGGCCCCGGCCAAGCCCGCGCCGATGACCGCCACGCTCGGACCCTCCGCCGCCGCCGACCTCCTGGATCCCCAGGTGACGGGCGAGCTGGCGCGGATGGCCGCCTCCGGCAAGGGCGACTTCGTCGAGCGCGTGCGCCGGCTCTATCGCGAGAACGCGCCGGCCGCGGTGAGGGCGGTGATCGACGCCTCCACCAACCGCGACTGTGCGGCGGTGACCAGGGCCGCCCACGCGCTGAAATCCATGAGCCTCAACATGGGCGCCCGCCTGGTGGCCGAGACGGCCGCGCGGATCGAGGCCCAGGCGCGCGACCTGAAGGTGGTCAACGTCGACCAGGCCCAGGTGCTGCACCGCCAGCTGCTGGCGACCTTGGACGTGCTCGAGGGTTATCCGCCTGACCTGCGCGCCTCGGCCGGCGGCGAGAAGATGGCCCCCGAGGAGGAATCCCTGGTCGCCGATCTCGCCGAGGCCATCGAGGGCGAGGGCCTTTCGCTGGTCTACCAGCCGCAGTTCGACCGCGAAGGCGAGACCATCACCGGCATCGAGACCCTGCTGCGCTGGAACCACGCCACGCGTGGGTTCGTCAGCCCGGCGTTCTTCATCCCCATCGCCGAGCGCTACGGCCTGATCGGTCGGATCACCCAGTGGGTGCTCGCCCAGGCGATGCGCGAGACCGAGGGGCTTGGCGACTTCACCATCAGCTTTAACGCCTCGGCGGTGGAGTTCGCCGATCCCGGCTTCATCGACGAGCTGGCGGTGCTGATCGCCCGGCATGGATTCGACCCCAAGCGGCTGGAGATCGAGGTCACCGAGACCGCGGTGCTGGCCGAAGAGGACGAGGTCCGCCGCAACATGGCGCGCCTGCACGAGCTGGGCCTGAAGATCGCGCTGGACGACTTCGGCGTCGGCTACTCATCGCTCAGCCACCTGCGGCTCTTCCCGTTCGACAAGCTCAAGATCGACCGCGCCTTCGTCACCGGCTGCGCCGAGAACGTGCAGTCGGCGACGCTGGTCCACGCGGTGGTCTCGATCGGCCGGGCGCTCGGCATGAAGGTGGTGGCCGAGGGCGTGGAGACCGAGGCTCAGCGCAAGTTCCTGAAAGTCGCCGGCGTCCACGCCATGCAGGGCTACCTCTTCGCCAAGCCCGAACCCATCGAGGCGTTGAAGCTGCGACTCAAGGCGATGAAGACGCCCGAGGCGATCTCGGCCTAACCTCCCTTCCCTCCATGGGGAGGAGAGACCGCGCCCCCGGACTTGATCCGGGGGGTCGCCGTGGGGCTGCGCGGCGCCTCAACGATGCGGCGGCGCATGTCGTCCGAGTTCCCCACCCGACCTTCTCCCGCTTACGCGCGCGTCGGCCACGCTCCCCAGGAGGCGAGGGAGCGCGGGGGTCGGCTGTTCGGAAACTGGGCCCAGCGCGCGCGCCGCCCGCAGCGCCGCCACGAAGCTGTCGCGCCAGACCTTGACGTCGAAACGGGTGACGCCGTCCATCAGACCTTCCCAGCGCTGGATCCGCTCGCCGCGTTCCATGGAAAGCGCCCGGGCGATGGCCTCGGAAAGCTCTTCGCGGCTGAACGGATTGACGATCAGCGCCTGCGGCATCTGGCGGGCCGCTCCGGCGAAGCGCGAGAGCACCAGCACCCCGGGATCGTCGGGGTCCTGGGCGGCGACGAATTCCTTGGCCACCAGGTTCATGCCGTCGCGCAGCGGCGTCACCAGGCCGACCTTGGCCGCGCGGTAGAGGCCGGCCAGCTCGTCGCGGCCGAACGGGCGGTTGACGTACTGGATCGGCGCCCAGTCCATGTCGGCCCAGGCGGCGTTGATGTGGCCGCACATGGCCTCCACCCGCGCGCGCAGGTCCTGATAGGCCTCGACCTCCTCGCGCGAGGTTGGCGCGACCTGCAGGTAGAGAACCTGGCGAGCCATGTCCGGATGGTCATTCAGGAACCGCTCGAAGCCGTAGAGCCGCTCTTCCAGGCCTTTGGAGTAGTCCAGCCGCTCGACGCCCAGGATCAAGGCGCGGAAGACGCTGTGCGCGGCCATTCGGTCGAACGCGCGATCAGCCGCCGCCGAGCGCGATAGCTCCAGGAACTCCTCGACGTCGAGGCCGATGGGAAAGGCGCTGGCGCGCAGGGTCTGGCCGAAGGCGGTGAGCCGTCCATCGCTCGTCCACCCGCCGCCCGCTTCGCCCAGCACATAGGACTCGAACGCCCAGAGCCACTCGTCGGTCTGCAGGCCCATCAGGTCGTAGGAGAAGAGGGCCTCCACCAACTCGCGGTGACGAGGGAGGGTGGTGAGCAGTTGCGGCGCCGGCCAGGGGATGTGCAGGAAAAAGCCGATCGGGTTGGTCACGCCCAGCCGCCGGAGTTCCTGGCCAAGCAGGATCAGGTGGTAGTCGTGCACCCAGATCAGGTCGTCCGGCTCGATCAGCGGCGCCAGCGCCTCGGCGAAGCGGCGGTTGACCCGCTCATAGCCCTCGCTGAACGAGCGGTCGTAGGCGGTCAGGTCGATGCGGTAGTGGAACAGCGGCCAGAGCGTGCCGTTGGCGTAGCCGTTGTAGTATTCCTGGTAGTCGGCGTCCTCGAGATCGATGGTGGCCACGGTCACGTCGTCCACCGTGCGCACCTTGACCTCGCCGGTGAATGGACTGGCGGTCTCGCCGCTCCAGCCGAACCAGAAACCGGAATATTCCCGCAGCGCCGCCGCGAGCGCGACCGCCAGGCCGCCGGCGGCGCCCTCGGCGCGACTTTCGGGGGGACTGACGCGGTTCGAGACGACGATGAGGCGGCTCATCGTACGGAACTCCAGGGCCGGCTGAGCAGCACGGCGCAGTTTATCAGACCTACTAGCGAATAGGTCTGCGGATAGTTCCCCCAGAGGGTCCCGTCATCCAGCGCGGCGTCCTCGGAAAGCAGGCCCGCGTGGGTGCGGCGCGTCAGCATCTCCTCGAAGAGCGCGCGCGCTTCATCGGTTCGGCCGTCGAGATGCAGCGCCTCGATGTACCAGAAAGTGCAGAAGTTGAAGGCCGTCTCCGGCGGGCCGAAATCGTCCGGCCGGTCGTAGCGCAGCAGGTTCGAGCCGCGGCGCAGGCGCTTCTCCACCGCCGCCAGAGTGGCGCGGTGACGCGGATCGTCCGGCTTGATGAACCGCACGTCGACCAGCTGCAGCAGGCTGGCGTCCACCGCGTCGCCGCCGAACGTGGCGGCGAAGTGGCCCGCTTTCTCGCACCAGGCCCTGGCCTCTATGGCCTTGCGGATCACCTCGGCCCGGCCGTTCCAGAACTTCGCCCGGCTGCGCTGGCCGAGCTTCTCGGCCGCGTTGGCCAGCCGGTCGCAGGCCGCCCAGCACATCACCGCCGAATAGGTGTGGGTCTCGGCCCGGGTGCGCAGCTCCCAGATGCCGGCGTCGGGCGTGGCGTAGAGGGCGAACGCGCGCTCGCCGAGTCTTTCCAGGGCCTCGAAGTCGGCGATGGTCGCCGGCCGGAACAGGCGCTCGTCGAAGAAGGCCTGGACGTTGGAGAGCACGATCTGGCCGTAGACGTCGTGCTGGATGTGCTCGTGCGCCTGGTTGCCGACGCGCACCGGCCCCATGCCCTGGTATCCGGGCAGGCTATCGACGATCCGCTCCTTCAGGATCGGCTCGTAGCCGACGCCGTAGACCGGCTGGATGTGGCCGCCGTTGGCCCTGTCGACGATGTTGCGCAGGTAGCCGAGGTAGTTCTCCAGGATGTCGGCGGCGCCCAGTCGGTTCAGCGCCTGGACCACGTAGTAGGCGTCGCGCAGCCAGCAGTAGCGGTAGTCCCAGTTGCGTCCGCTGCCAGGCGCCTCGGGAATCGAGGTGGTGAGCGCCGCGACGATGGCGCCGGTCTCCTCATAGACGCAGAGCTTGAGCGCGATGGCCGCGCGGATCACCGCCTCCTGCCACTCCAGCGGCAGGGCCAAGGTCCGCACCCACTCGCGCCAGTAGGCGGTGGTGTCGGCCAGCATGGCGTCGGTGGTGGAGCGCACGTCGCCGAAGGTCTCGTCGGGTCCGAGGAAGAGCGCGATCGGCTCCTCCAGGCGGAAGGTGCGCTCATCCAGGATGTGCGAGACCGGTGCGTTAGTGGTCAGGCGCAGCGTCACGTCCTGGCCGATGAAGCGGATGTGGTTGGAGCCGCTGCTGGTCGGGCAGCGGATCCGGCCCCAATCGCTGGTGGGCCGCATGCGGATGGTGACGTGCGGGGCGCCGACGATCGGGCGGATCAGGCGGATGAAGGCGGTGGGGCGATAGCCCCGGCCGTACATGCGAAAGCGCGGCGCGAAGTCGATGATCTCCAACACCTGGCCGGCCGCGTCGGTGATCTCGGTCCGGAGCACCGGGGTGTTGCGCAGGTAGCCCTGGCGGGTCTGGGCGGCGCCCTCCACGTCGATCGACCAGTAGCCGCTCGCGCCCTCGGCGTCCGGCTCGTCGGCGCTGAGCAGATTGGAGAAGAAGGGATCGCTGTCGACCCGGGGCGCGCAGCTCCAGACGAACCGGCCCTGCCGGTCGATAAGTGCGCTCACCGAACAGTTGCCGATCGGCGAAAGGTCGAGGTTGCGCGTCACGTCGCTCCCTTCAGTCCGGCTTCCAGCCAGGCGAGGGCCTCGTCGACGGACCTGAGGGCGTAGCGGGCGGCGGTCGGTCGCCTGGATCCCACGATGACGCCATAGCCGCCCAGGCGCGAAGCGGCCTCGAAGCCGTCCTCGTCGGTGAGGTCATCGCCCAGGAAGATCGGGCGGGCGCCGGCGAACGGCGGTTCGGCCATGAACGCAGCCACCGCGTCGGCCTTGGTGGGACCCGGCGCGCGCAGCTCCACCACCATCCGCCCGGTCTGCAGGCGCAGGCCGTAGCGGTCGGCCAGCCGCCGCGCCGCCGCTTCGCTGGCGGCTTGCGCCTGCGGCGCGGCGCGGAAATGCAGGGCGATCGCCGGGCCCTTGTCCTCGATCAGCAGGGCCGGGTTCGACCGGGCGAGGGCGGTGAGCGCGTCGCGCGCGTCGTCCGCCAGCGGCCGGCCAGAGCCGATCACCTCGCCCAGCGCCGTGCGCCGGATCAGCCCGTGGACGGCGGCCACCGGCATGACCGCGCCTTCCAGCACCCGGTCCAGGTCCGCCAGGCCGCGGCCGCTGACCACCGCCAGTCGACCGCCGAGCGCCGCCGAGAGCCGTCGCAGCAGCCGCTTGCGCCGGGCGTCCGGGCCCACGTCGCCCGGCCGCGCCTCGATCGGCGCCAGGGTCCCGTCGAGGTCGGCGAACAGCGCCGCGCCGCGCACGTTGAGCGGCGGCGGCCCGGGGAGTCCGCGGCGGGAGTCGGAGGTGAAGGCCGTCGACGGCATGGCTGATCTCTGCCCCGCCAAACGCACAACTGCGCCCCCCGCCCGTTTGATCCTCAACTCAGCCCTCGAGCACGACGGAAATCGAGCGATCCGATCCAGGACCGGGGTTCACCGCCACCGCGCCATCCAGCCGCAGGAACCGCAGGTCGACGCGCGCGCCGGCCACGTCCAGGTGTTCGATGGTCAGGCGGTCGACGCCAATGGGCAGGGTCGGGCGCACCAGCCGCACCTCCTTGCGCTGCGCGTCGATTGTGAGGCCAAGGCAGGCCTGCAGCATCATGAACACCGCGCCAGCCGACCAGGCCTGAGGCATGCAGGCCACCGGGTAAGCCACCGGCGGCTCTCCGCCGTCCCGGGGGAAGCCGCAAAACAGCTCGGGCATGCGCATGCCGTAGTTGGATGCCGCCGCGAAGAGATCGGCGAGCATTTTCACGGCGCCCTCCCGCTCGCCATAGCGGGCCATGCCGGCGACGCAGATCGAGGTGTCGTGCGGCCAGATCGAGCCGTTGTGGTAGCTCATCGGATTGAACCGCGCCGCGCCCACCGCCAGCGTGCGCACCCCCCACCCGGAATCCAGCTCGGCCGACAGCAGCCGGCGGGTGACGCCGGCGGCGCGCTCCGCCGAGGGAAGCCCCACGAACAGCAGGTGCCCGGCGTTGGAGGTCTGCGGGCGGCAGAGCTGGCCCTCGCCGTCGATGGCGAGGCCGTAGTAGCCCTCGTCCTCCATCCAGAACCGGGCCTCGACGCGCTCGCGCATGGCCTCGGCCTTCTCGGCCCAGACGGAGGCGCCAGGGCGGCCCAGCGCCTCCAGCATCTGGGCCATGGCTCGGTAGGCGGCGAAGACGTAGCCCTGCACCTCGACCAGCGCCACCGGACCCACCGGAAAGCGGCCGTCGGCGTGGAACACCGAGTCCTCGCTGTCCTTCCAGCCCTGATTGGCCAGGCCCGAGGTCTCGCCGCGGGCGTAATCGATCAGGCCATCGCCGTTGGAATCGCCGAATTCCTCCACCCAGCCGATCGCGGCCCTCAAGGCGGGCCAAAGGCTCTCGATCAGGTCCAGGTCGCCGGTGCGCTGCAGGTAGGCGCCGGCCAGGGCGACGAACAGCGGCGTGGTGTCGACCCCCCCGTAGTAGAGCCCGAAGGGGATCTCGTTCAGCGCCGCCATCTCGCCCCGGCGGGTCTCGTGCATGATCTTGCCGGGGTCGCTGTCGCGGAACTTGGAGGTCTCCGACGCCTGGCGCGCGGCGAGGTAGGTGAGCACGCCCTTGGCCAGGTCCGGGGTCAGCCAGAGCAGCTGCCAGGCGGTGATGATCCCATCGCGTCCGAAGGGCGTGGCGAACCACGGGATCCCCGCATAGGGGTAGGGCCCGGTGGGAAGGTCGGTGGTCAAGAGCGCGATGTCGGCCCGCGACTTGTCGAGCCAGGCGCCGAAGCTGGCGTCGGAACTGGAGATCTGGCCGCCGCGCTGCTCGCGCTCATGGGCGTTGTCCAGCGCGCCCGACTGCGCTCGCAGGAACCGCTCGCGGGTCGGCGTCTCGCGCTCCTGAGGCCCCGCCTCGAGGTAGAGATCGACCCGCTCGCCCGGGCGCAGCGAGAACATGAAGTCGGCGCGGGTCTCGGTCATCCGCCAGGGCGGCTCTGAGAAGGCCATCGCGCCGACACGTCGCACGCTGTCCAGGCCATCGTAGGCGAACAGCACCTGCCGGCCGGTGATCTCGGGGGTCTGGATATCGCCGCGGGCGGCGCGCTTCAGCCCGCGCACCTCGAACACGTCGCGGAAATCGGCCGCATACTCGATGGCCAGCGGCAGCATCACCTCGTCCAGCCCGAAGTTGGCGCAGCGGACGCGCTCGAACAGGCAGCTCTCGAAGAGCAGCCGCTTGCGCTCGATGTGGATCACCCCGCGCGGCGTCGCCCGCCCGCCGACGGGCGGCAGGTTGCGGTTGGCGCCGTGGAAGGTGAAGATCACGCTGTCGTGGGAAAGGCCGCTGGAAAGCAGCGACGGGCGCCGCTCGCCGACCAGGAAACGGAAGCGCGAGAGGATCCGGGTGTCCGAGGCGAAGAGGCCGTCCGCTCCGCCCAGGATGTCGCCGTATGCGTCGCAGACGAGATAGGCGTCGCGGCTCTTGATGGCGGTGAACCGGACGAGACTCCCGCTCGCCACGCCCTCATCGGAAGCCTGCGCGGGCGCGGCGAGATCATCCATGGTTTCGGGTCAAGCGATCTGGGCGAACACCGGCGGCTTTTCGCCCTGCTCGGCCTCCATATCAAGCTCGGTGATGAGATCGGGCGCAATGGGCGCGCGCGCCAGGCGATCGGCGTAGAGGTCCAGGTAGGCCCTTGCCATGGTCACCGAGGTGAACCGCCGATCGAACCGTCGGCGCACCTCGCGCCGGTCGAGCCGGTCCACCAGGCCGACGGCCGCGACGGCCTCGTCCTCGCCAGAAACCAGGAAGCCGGTGACGCCGTGATCGACGATCTCCGCCGCCGATCCGCAGGCGAAGGCGATCACCGGCGTGCCGCAGGCCATGGCCTCGATCATCACCAGACCGAAGGGTTCTGGCCAATCGATGGGAAACAGCAGGGCCCTGGCGCCGCCCAGGAAGTCCGACTTTTGCGAATCGCCAATCTCGCCGATGAACTCGATCAGGGGATGGTCCAGCAGCGGCCGGATGGTCTGGTCGAAATAGGCCTGGTCGGCCGGATCGACCTTGGCCGCCATCTTAAGCGGCAGGCCGAGGCGCTTGGCGATGGCGATGGCCCGGTCCGGGCCCTTCTCTGGCGAGATCCGGCCCAGGAACGCCAGATAGCCCCGCGACCTTGGGCTGAACTGGAAAAGGTCCTCGGGCATGCCGTGATAGACCGTCCCCACCCAGCTGGCGAAGGGCAGGTGGATGCGCTGGGCGTCGGAGATGGAGACCAACGGGTACTTCGGCCAGCGGCGATAGACCTCTGGCAGGTCCTTCAGGTCCAGGCGCCCGTGCAGGGTGGTCAGCGTGCGCGCCGCCAGGTCCTCGAAGAGCGGGAAGTGAATCATGTCGACGTGGAAGTGCAGGATGTCGAACCGTCGCCTCTGCGCGCGCACCTCGGCGAGCATCGCAAGGTGGGCGGCCAGGTCTGACTTCAGCGTCGCCGGGTCCAGCCGGATCGCCTGGTCGCGGACCGGGACCAGTTCGGCCTTGGTCTGCGCTTCGGCGCTGGAGAACAGGGTCACCTCGTGGCCCAGGTCCGCCAGCGCGTCGCAGAGATGAGCGACCACCCGCTCGGTGCCTCCATAGAGGCGCGGCGGGACAGCCTCGTAGAGCGGGGCGATCTGGGCGATCTTCATGGGACGAACCTCCGTATACCCAAGCCTCGAGGGCCGGTTTGGTTCCCTCAGATCGCGGCCAAGTTAGCCCCCCGCGGCCCATCGCCGGCGGCTTGACGGCCCCGCCGATCCGGCTTTGGTGGGCGGGGAGGCGGACCGATGCGCATCGAAGAGATCCTTGAACTCGCCCCGGTGATGCCGGTGGTGGTGATCGACGATCCGGCCCACGCCGTACCCATGGCGCGGGCGCTGGTCGCCGGCGGCCTGAAGGCCATCGAAGTGACGCTGCGAACGCCGGCGGCGCTGGGCGCGATCGCGGCCATCGCCGCGGAGGTTCCGGACGCGGTCGTCGGCGTCGGCACCGTGCTCAGCATCCAGGATATCCGCGCCGCCGCCGATGCCGGCGCCAGGTTCGCGGTATCGCCCGGCGCGACGCCGGCGCTGCTGGACGCCGCCCGCATGGGCCCCCTGCCCTATCTGCCGGCCATCGCCACGGCCAGCGAGCTGATGGCGGGTCTGGAGCGCGGCTACTCAGTGTTCAAGGTCTTCCCGGCCGCGTCGGTCGGCGGACCGGCGGCGCTGAGGGCTCTGGCCGGTCCCTTCCCCGCGGCGCGGTTCTGTCCCACCGGCGGGATCGATGCGGCGAGCGCACCTGGTTATCTCGCCCTGGAGAGCGTGCTCTGCGTCGGCGGCTCGTGGGTCGCGCCCAAGGAGGCGCTGGCCAGCGGCGACTTCGCGACGATCGAGCGCCTGGCGCGCGAGGCGTCAGGGCTGCGAGGCAAGGGCTAGTACGGGAACTTCGGCACCGGGATGTCGCTTTCGGGGACGCCCGCGCCGGGCGGCAGACGCCACTCGCCCTGGAAGTTGAAGTCGAGGGTCTCGCACAGCCGCGCCTGGCCGCCCGGACTGTCGCCCAGCACCCGCACGCGCAGGTCGCGGTTCAGCAGCAGCCGCCCGAACGCCATCCAGGCGCGCTTGGAGCCGGGGCAGAAGGCGCGGATCAGGTCGACCCCTTCGCCCAGCGGCTGCACCTCGTAGAGGTCATGTTCGTGGGCGCCTGGGCCGATCAAGGCGTCGAGGCCTCCGCGGCCAAGGACGTGCTCGTCCGCCGGCTTCAGGATGGCGCTGGCCAGGCCCGCCGTGGAGTGGATGCGCAGCACCTTGGTGAACATCAGCCGCTGGTCGAACTCGAAGGTGAGCGCGCCGGCGGTGTGGCCGGTGACGGCGTTGGCCGGCAGGTAGGAAAACATCCGCACGTTCGCGCCCGCCCAGCCCGCCGCCGCCATCGTCGCGCCGAGGATCAGGGTCGCCAGGGGGATGCGCCAGGCGGCCATGGTCAGGCCGGCAGTCGCAGCAGGCTGGGATCGCCGTCGAAGCTCACCAGCCGCCAGACCCCGTCCTCGTCGGCGAAGGTCAGCAGGCACGGACCTTGGCGGCTCTTGGCCGCGCAGACCCGCCCGTCTGGCAGGGCCCGCAGCGCCGCGGCAATGGCGATCTGGCCGGGGATCGGGGTCGCCGGCTTGTAGCCATAGTACTCGGCGACGGTCAGGAAGACGCGCGGCCGCAGCAGGGCATCGCCAGCCAGTTGCGAGAGCGGCTGGGAGAGCGCAGCGCCCAGCGCCCGGACCGTGTCGCTGGCGCCCGGCGTCTGGGTGTGGCGCAGCATCACGCCCTCCATCTGCCGCTCCAGCGCCGCGCGGTCCACGTGGGCGTTGAAGCCGGCCCTGTCGTCGTCGCGGATGGCGATCAGCAAGGCGTGGACGTCGCCCGCCGCGTCGATCCGCTCGGCGGTGACGCAGGCGCTCGCGGCGGCGCAGATCAGGGCCGTGGCGGCGACTTTGCGGGCGAAGGCCAGTCTCATCGCGCCCTTCATGCCCGCCCCTTGTGACGACCTCAAGGCCGCCAAGACCTTGCGGACCCCGCGCTAGGCGCCGGTGCGTTCCTTGAAGAAGGCGATCACCCGCTGTTCGGCCTGCTTGGTCGGCCCCTCCGGATCGTCGTCCTTCAGGTGCAGGGTCAGCACCGAGTGGGGCGCCATGCGCGGGTCGGCGAGGGCGTCCTTGGGGTCGATCTCGATGGCTTCGAAGGCCTCGCCGAATTCCCGCCGATAGGTCTCGAAGCGCGCGTCCGGCACGAAGCCGTCGCCGAAGAAGCGCAGGCCGATCATGCTCAGGCCCTCCTCAGCGAACCGGCGCTTGGCGCAGGCGATCTCGGCCGGCGAGACGCCGATCCCCGCGCCGCGCCGCTTGGACCCCGCCGGCAACGGCAGCGATGGCTGGGAGAGCACCGGCGCCACCACCGCCGGCTCGGTCATCATCGCCAGGGCGAACCCGCCGGTGAAGCACATGCCGACCGCGCCGACGCCCTTGCCGCCGCACTCGGCATGGACGTGCGCCGCCAGAGCCCGCAGCCAGTCGACCATCGGGCTCGACTTGTCGGTGGCCCACACGTGGAATTCGCGGCTGATGCAGATGGTCTTCAGCATCACGCCCACGGCATAGGCGCCGGTGGGCTCGCGGCCCGGCTCGCCAAAGAGACTCGGGCAGAACACCGTCATCCCCGCCGCGGCCACCCGC
Organism: Caulobacterales bacterium; assembly: GCA_044445785.1. Classification (GTDB taxonomy): domain Bacteria; phylum Pseudomonadota; class Alphaproteobacteria; order Caulobacterales; family Caulobacteraceae; genus Acaudatibacter. The sequence continues at coordinate 19,863 of JBIOEF010000015.1, read as the reverse complement.
GAGGCGAAGCGCAGCACGAGCGGGTGCAGGCCCGGCATCTCGTGGATCACGATCACCGCCGGCCCGCTCCCGCGCCGCCACACCGGCCGGGTCCAGCGTCCTGAAGGATCGGTGAAGTCGAAGCGCTGGAAGGCGCTGAGCTGGTCGTCGTCGGACATGATCGCTCCCCGTCGGCCCTACTAGACCGCCTGCGCGAGCGATCGCCAGCGTCATTTTGTGGCCGCGTTTGCGAAACGGCGCCGAGAGAATGGGCGCCTAGCGTGGCGTCTGGGTCGCCGGTCAGTTCGACGGCGAAAGCTTAAGCTTTCTTGCGGCATGCTCGCCTTGACCGACCCCTTGGCGTGTAAATGGGAGGTTAGAGCGATGTCGTTTCGAAGATCCGCCAGCCCGGCCAGCCGCCTCGCCGACCGCCTGTTCCTGGGCGGCTGCGTGGCCGCCTACGCGGTGCTGATCGGCTCGGTGCTGGCGGCGTTGCGGCTCTACGGGAGCTAGACGGCCAACCCTCGCCGCTAGAGCCTTTTAGCCTCAAGTGGAGTCACTTGAGGCGGCCAAAAGGCTCTAAACTCTGAGCGTTAGAGCGCGATAGCCGAAAGTAGTTCCCACTTTCGGCTATCGCGCTCTAGGGGAAGTGCGGCAGGCCGAACGGCAGCGACGGTCGCTTCTGCTGCGGCGCCGCGCCCTTGGCCAGCGGCCCGGCGGCCAGCTGGCAGTCCTTGCTGAGGCCCTCGTCGTTGTAACTCATGCACTGCGCCAGATAACCCTGCGCCTGGTCATCGCGCCCGGCCTGGCGGGCGATGCCGATCTCCAGCGCGATGAACGGCTTGGGGTCATTGTTGAAGCGCTGGATCCCCTGCTGGACGATCAGCATGGCGCGGTCGTTCTGCTTGGTTCGATAGAGCATGCGCCCGTGGTCGACATAGCCGTCGACGGTCTGGTCGGGGCTGGCGTGGGCCTGGACGAACAGGCGGTCAGAGCCGGCGGCGTCGCCCATGTCGTCGCGCAGGCGCGCCGCTTCGTTGAGCACCAGGGGCGCGGCCTTGAAGGTGGTCTGCGAGGCGCGGGCGATGGCGGCGGTGGCGGTGGGATAGTCGCCGGCGGCCCTGGCCTTCTTGGCGTCGCGCACGGCCTCCACCGCCAGTTTGCCCTGGGCGTACTCGGTCGAGCCACGGACTCCCGCCAGCCAGCTCTTCTGCTCGTCGCGCAGCGGCGCGCCGGCCGGATAGGCGTCGGCGGAATACTGCGCCATGCCCCGCTTGCGCTCCTCCGGCGGCCGATGCTGAGGCGGCGGCTCGCCGCCGCGGGCCATGATCACGCCCAGCGCCACCCGTCCCGCGCCCTGCAGCAGGCTGCCGCGCACGTCGCCGCCGCTGAGGAACGAGGCGGCGGTCCCGTTGGTCACCGCCTGGCCGAGCTGGCTCTTCAGCTGCTCGCCCAGGGTGTCGCTCAGGGCCTTGTGCCGCTGCTGGTCGGCCTGGATGGTGTCGAACACCCGCGCCGAGGCCGAGTCAGCCGAATAGGACGCCGCCTGCGAGAGGTCGTAGCCGATGCAGTCGGCCTCGTCCTCCTGGGCGCGGGTGTGGCCTGGTTCGACCATGGTGTTGGTGAGGAAGTGCAGGAAGTCGTTGGTGGCGCCGGCCTGCAGCCCCGCGCCGGACGCCAGCGCGCCGGCCGCGCCGATGACGAACAGCTGACCCAGTGGGCTCGCCAGCTTGGTCTTCTGCTCCGCGGCGACCGCGGCCTTGAAATGGCCCAGCCGCACGTGGCCCAGTTCGTGGGCCAGCACGAAAGCCACCTCGTCGTCCGACTGCGCCTGGTCCAGGAGGCCGAAGGCGACCACGATCGAGCCGTCCGGCAGGGAATAGGCGTTGTAGTAGTCGACGCCCAGGATATGCACCTGCAGCGGCTGGCCCTTGGCGTAGGGCCACTGGGCGTCGATGTTGGCCAGCAGCGCCGAGACCCTGGCTTCGGTCTGCGGCATGCGCAGGCGCGCGGCCTGGTATTGGCCCAGGTTGACGGTGTCCGAGGCCAGCCCCATCGCGCCGCCGCCAGCGCCGCCGCCGTCGAGATTGCGCGACGCGACCTGCTTGACGAACGGGCCTTTCTTTCCGGAGACGGAAAAGGCGTCGCCGGCGGCCTGGGACGGTCTGGGAATTGCCGCCAGCGCCGCCGTGGCGATACCGCCCAGCGCCAGGCTCCTGCGCGAGGGTGTCATGGCTTCTTGCAGTCCGCCGCGCCGCCGAGGCCCATGTTGGTCGCCGCATAGGCGCTGCCGCTGGCCCTGGCGGCGGTCTGGACCGGGGTGCAGACGGCGTTGACGCCCTCGGTCTGGACGTCGAGGCCACGCAGGAAGACCACCTTGCCGCCCTGGCTCACGCCGACGCTGCCGCCGACGCCCATGGCGACGATCGGGGCGGGCACCTTCAGGTCCGTGGCGTTGAGCACGCCGACGGGCTGGCCCTTGTCGTCGAAGGTGTGCAGCTGCGGTCGCAGCAGCTTGGTCACCGTCCCCATGCCGGCGGCGAAGGCCAGCGAGGGAACGAGGATGAGGGCGATCAGCACGAGACTAGCTCTGGACATGGGCAGGCGCCTCCTTGGCGGCGGGGGGACTAGGGATGGTGGTTTCGTCGGCCGGTGCGTCGGCGGCGGGCGCGGCTGGCGGGCGCGGGCGCGGCGTGACCAGCCGATCCTCTTCGAACTTCAGGGAGCGGTGGAACAGGCGGAAGGCCGCCAGCAGCCGCTGCACCCAGGCAAGGTGCTCGATCGAGCCGATGATGTCGGCCGGCAGGGTCTGGCGGGTGGCGTAGAACAGGAATCCCAGGGCCACGGCGGCGATGCCGATCCAGTTGATCGGCGAGCGGTGGGCGTAGGCGACGCCAAGCCAGGTCGCCGCCGCCACCACCCCGATCGAGGCGCCGAAGATCACCAGGTACAGCGGGCCGTAGACGGTGGTTCGCAGCCGCTCCTCCATCCGGGTGTTGATGGCATGGTCCAGCAGGCTGTTGCGAGCCATCACGCCCAGCACCCCGAAGAACGCCAGGGCGGCGATCAGGAGGCTCTTCAGGAGGTCGGAATCCAGCATCATCGAGGCGTTGCGCCGATAGTCGGCGCCGTCTTCGATCAGATTGTCCAGCGCCATGGCGTGGTAGTGGACGCCCGGCGCCTGGCCATGCACCGGGGATTCGACCCAGTCGTTGGAGGCCCGGAACTGCCCGCCGACCATCACCATCTTTCCCGCCAGCAGACGCTGCAGATCGCTCGACTGCAGACCAAGTCCGGCCACCAGTCGATCATACCCGAGGGTCAGGGCATAGGGGCATTCCTGGCGCGCGCCGGCGCCTGGACCGCTCAGCCCCTCCAGCTGCTCGGCAAGCCGGCCCAGCCAATCGCCCCCGGTCCCGCGGCAGGGGGCGGGCGCGCCGGTCACGGCCTGGGTCATCGCCAGGTAGCCGGGATCAGGGCGCGAGCCCCAGACCACGTCCAGCGGCGCCGGGAAGACGGCGCCAAGGTCGGTGGGCGCGAACACCTTGCCGGCGAGCGCCGCCGTGGCTCTGGCCTTCAGCTGGCCGAAGGCGGCGATCTTGCAGCTGTCAGCCTGGCGCAGGCACCACGCCGTATAGAGGCCCATGGCTGGCGAGACGTCGAAGCTGTGCACCGCCAGCCGCTGCATCCTCGCGCGGTCGAACGCATAGGGGGTAATCAGCGGATAGGCTTCCTGGCCAACCAGCGCCGGGGCCAGCACCGCGACGCTGTCCAGCCGCCGCTGCACGTCGGTGAAGAGGTCGAGATCGGCCGGCGATGGCTTGGCGAAGATCAGCGGCGTCCCGCCCGCCGCCTCGATGCAGGCGATCTTGATCAGGGGATCGGTGAGGCACCCCGGTCGGCCCGACCAGGCTTGGGCCTTGGTCGCCGCCGCCACGCCGCCGATGAAGGTCTCGAACCCCTCGTTCGGCCCGCCTTGGCCCGAGTAGACGAAGTCGATGAACATGCCGCCGGGCGGCGCGCCGCCGACGTTCATCAGGTCGTCCAGCATGGTCCATTGCTGGTCGTAGGTGGGCGGGAAGCGGTTCCAGCCGTACCCCTTCATCGCCTCCATCGAGGTCTCGTCCAGGTAGACGACGCTGATCGCCCGCTGGCCGCGGCGGTCCGCGCCATAGTCGGCGGCGGTGATCCGCTGGTAGACGCCGTCGGCCAGCCGGTCGGAGGCGGATTCCAGGCCAAACAGGTTCAGCTTGGCGACCGCATAGGCTGAGGCGGCGAGCAGGAGGCTGACCAGCAGCGCCTTCAGGATCCGCCCAGCGACCACCAACGCCCATTCCTCCGCGAAGGGAATCGTTGGCTGCGTCATGGGGTTAGTCAAGCGCGGCGGCCTTTAGGGCTTGCGGCATGAACCCTGCAGATGCCGCGCTCATCCTGTAGAAGGCCGCCATGCCCAGCCTCGTCCCCACGCTCAACCCGCTCTCGGCCACCTGGACCTTCTTCGAAGGCGCCTGGCACGAGGGCAACATCGCCATCATGGGCCCGCGCACCCACGGCGCGTGGATGGGATCGACGGTTTTCGACGGCGCCAGGGCCTTCGAAGGGGTGACGCCGGACCTCGATCTGCACCTGGCCAGGGTGAACGAGTCGGCCAGGCGCTTCCTCTTGAAGCCGGTGGTCTCGCTGGAGCGCTGGCTCGAGCTGACGGCCGAGGGCATCAGCCGGTTCGCGCCGGGCGCGGCGCTCTACATCCGGCCGATGTACTGGGCCGATTCGGGCTATGGCGGGGGGGTGAGGTTCGACCCGGAGTCCACCCGCTGGTGCCTCTGCCTCTACGAATCGCCGATGCCCGAGCCCGGTGAGATCGCCATCACCCTCTCGCCCTTCCGCCGCCCGACCCTCGAGACCGCGCCGGTGGACGCCAAGACCGGCTGCCTCTACCCCAACAACGCCCGCGCCCTGGTCGAGGCGGGAAGCCGCGGGTTCACCAACTGCCTGCTGCGCGACATGGTCGGCAACGTCGCCGAGCTAGCCAACTCCAACGTCTTCCTGGTCAAGGACGGGGTGGTGAAGACGCCGGCGGCCAACGGCACGTTCCTGAACGGCATCACCCGCCAGCGGGTCGTCGGTCTGTTGCGCGGCGCTGGGCAGACGGTGGAAGAGGCCTCGCTCAGCTACGCCGATTTCCTGGAGGCCGACGAGATCTTCTCGGCCGGCAACTACGCCAAGCTGGCGGCGATCACCCGCATCGACGAGCGGACGCTGCAGCCAGGGCCGATGTTCCGCCGCGCGCGCGAGCTCTACTGGGCTTTCGCCCACGACCGGGCGGTCGCCTAAGCCTTCGCCGCGGCCAGCGCTCGGGTCCGGATTTCCGTCAGTGTGGTGGTCGGGCTGATGCCGTCGGCGTCGAACTTCACGTGCACGATGGCCGGCAGGCCCGAGGCCGCCGCCGCCTCGAACGCGGCCGCGAAATCCTCGGTCCGCTCGACGCTGGCGCCAAAGCCGCCGAACGCGCGGGCGTAGGCGGCGAAGTCGGGATTCTTCAAGTCGGTGGCCGACACCCGGCCCGGGAACTCACGCTCCTGGTGCATGCGGATGGTGCCATAGCTGGCGTTGTCGAAGATGACGACGATGATCGGCAGGCCGTACTGGACGGCGGTGGCGAACTCCTGGCCGTTCATCAGGAAATCGCCGTCGCCGTTGATCGAGATCACCCGGCGCTTTGGATAGAGCCGCTGCATGGCCACCGCCGATGGCACGCCGTAGCCCATCGAGGCCGAGGTCGGCGCGATGTGGCTGGCGAAGCGGCGGAAACGGAAGAACCGGCGGATCCAGCCAGCGTAGTTGCCTGCGCCATTGCAGAGGATCGCATCGGCGGGCAGCTGCTCACGCAGCCAGATCATGATCGCGCTGAGGTTGACCGCGCCAGGCTGGTCCGTCGGCGTTTCGCTCCAGGCCAGATACTCCGCATGCGCCGCATCGGCCTCGCCTCGCCACGGCCGGTTCTCGGGCGGCGTCAGCGTCGCCAGCGCGGCGGCCAAGCGCCTCGGACTGGCGTTGATCGCCAGATGCGGGCTGTAGACGCGGCCCAGTTCCCCGGGATCGGGGAAGACATGGACGAGCTTGGTCTTGGGGCCGGGAATGTCGATCAGCGAATAGCCCTGCGAGGGAATCTCGCCGAGGCGCCCGCCTGCCAGCACCAGCAGGTCCGCCGCCCTGACCCGCGCGATCAGCTTGGGATTGGGCGCCAGGCCCAGGTCGCCGGCGTAGTTCGGATTGAGGGCGTCGAACAGCGGCGCGCGGCGATAGCTGGTGGCGATGGGCAGCTCGAACCGCTCGGCGAACTGAGCCACCGCCGCGCATGCCGCTTCGTCCCAGCGGCTGCCGCCCAGCACGACCATCGGCCGCTGGGCCGCCGCGATCAGCGCCGAGAGCGCCTGCAGGTCAGCCTCGCCTGGCGACGTTTCCACCGCCGTGAAGGGCGGCGCGTCGGCGGCGTTGACGCGCTCGCCCAGCATGTCGCGCGGCAGGGAGATCACCACCGGGCCCGGCCGTCCGGCGCTGGCCGTGTGGAAGGCGCGGGAGACGATCTCCGGGACGCGGGCCGGATCGTTCAGCTCCGTCGTCCACTTGGTCATCGAGCCGAAGACGGCCTCGTAGTCCATCTCCTGGAAGCTCTCGCGCCCGCGCACCTTCCGCTCGACCTGGCCCACGAACATGATCATCGACGTGGAGTCGTGCTGGGCGATGTGGATCCCGGCTGCGGCGTTGGTCGCGCCGGGTCCGCGGGTGACGAAGCAGACGCCCGGCCGCCCGGTCGCCTTGCCGACCGCCTCGGCCATCATCGCCGCCCCGCCCTCCTGGCGGCAGACGGTGACGGCGATGTCGCGATCGTAGAGAGCGTCCAGCACGCCAAGGAAGCTCTCTCCCGGCACGCAGAAGACGTGCTCCACCCCGTGCACGATAAGCTGGTCGACCAGCACCTGCGCGGCCGTGCGCACCTTGACGTTCAGCTGCATCGATCTGGATCCAGTGCTCGGGTCATGGTCCGAAGATCACCGTCTCGGTGAAGGAAAGATCGTTCATCCGCGGACGGACGGGACCGCGGAAGTAGCGTGGCTGCTTGTTGCGCACGAAGACGCCGGGGAGGCCGGCCACCGGCGCGTCGGCGTCGCAGAGCACGCAGAGGATCCCGCGGGCCAGCAGATGGCGGCCGATCGCGCCGGCGCAGCGCACATAGGCATCGGTGTCGCGGCAGTAGATCAGCTGCGCCACGCCGACCGGCGCATAGGCCAGCGGCCGGCGCACGAAAAGGAACGGCAGCGGCCCGGCGTCAGTCTCGCAGACGAGGCCGATGCAGCCAGCCTCCAGGTGGGCGCGGATCAGGTCGTAGTCCGGCATCGCCCGTTCCCAGGCGCGGCCCTGGAACGACGAGACCTTCACGCCCTTCGCCGCGCCGCCCAGCGCCGGCAGGGAGACGACCTGGCCCTCGGTGTACCGGCTGTAGCCCTGGGCGGTGAGGATCGGCCAGGTGTGCGCCGCCGGCGAGGTGTTGAGATACGTCACGTGTCTCAGGCGCACCGCTTGGGAGACCAGCTGCGGCGCGTAGTTACGGAACGCCTCTTCGACGTACCAGCTTGACACATTGCACCGGATCGAGACGTCCGCCGCGGCGCCATGGGTGCTGAAGATCAGCAGCAGCACCCCGACGATCCGCCCGTCCGCCTCCAGGCAATAGCCGAATTGGGGACAACCCTCGATGGCCGGCTGGGCCTCCAGACGCTCAAGGCCGCTGGTCCAATACTTGCGTGTGCGCAGGGGAAAACCGCGGGTCAAGAGATCGGCGACCGCTTCCAGATCCGCCTTGGCGATCTGGCGGCAGCGCACTCTGGAAGGCGGCGGCGAGGACATTGGACCTGAAACGACCATGACTGAGACGGCTGAACACAACCGGGCTTTGGGCCCCTCCCAGCAAGATTCGTGCGCACCGGAAGGCGGCGCGTCCGGCGCGTTGCGGGCGGTGATCCTCAGCAGGTTCGCCGAGGTCGCGGTCAGCCAGGAAAAGACCCTGGCGATACTCACCGACGACCTGGTGCTGCTGGACTCGGGGCTGGATTCCCTCTGCTTCGCGATCATCGTGGCGACGCTGGAAGACGAGTTGGGGTTCGATCCGTTCACCGAGGCCGACGACGTCTATTTCCCGGTGACGCTGGGCGACTTCGTGCGGTTCTACGAAGATGCCGCTCGCTAGCACGCGCTCGCTGCGCGACATCCTGCGCGCGTCTCCGCGTCTGGCCGAACGGCGCCTGTGGGGCGCGACCGCCGAACTGGCGCTGGCCGATGTCGCGGTCGGCACCGGCCTTGGCGGGCGGCTGGCGGAGCTGGACGGCAAGTCGGTGCTGATCCGCACCCAGGATCCCCTGGCCGCGGCCCTGGCGCTGATCGAGCTGGACGGGATCGCCGCCAGGCTGGTCATCTCGCCGCCGGACCTGGCCGCCGAAACGCTGCCGCAGGTGATCATGACCGCGGGCGTCGAAGCGGTGGTCTACGATTGGACGCCGCCGCTGGCCGACGGCGGCGCGGACCTCCGCTACGACCCGATAGGCCTCAAGATCGAACCGGCGCCCAACCTGCCGGCCCGCCTGCGTCGGACCGAATGGGTGATGTTCACCTCCGGCACGACCGGCGCGCCCAAGCTGGTCGCCCATAGCCTCGCCGGCCTCACCGGCGCGATCAAGCCGGCGCCGGCGGGCGAGGCGCCGCCGATCTGGGGCAGCTTCTACGACATTCGCCGCTACGGCGGCCTGCAGATCCTGCTCCGCGCCCTCCTGGGCGAAGGCTCGATGGTGGTCGCCGGCGCGGGCGAGCCGATGGCCGAGCTGCTGGCGAGGCTGGGGCGCCACGGCGTCACCCACCTCACCGGCACGCCCTCGCATTGGCGCTGGGTGCTGATGAGCGAGGAGGCGCGCCTGATCTCGCCGCGCTACATCCGCCTTTCCGGCGAGATCGCCGACCAGGCGGTGCTGGACGCGCTGAGGGCCGCGTTTCCGGGGGTGCCGATCGGTCACGCCTACGCCTCCACCGAGGCCGGCGTCGGCTTCGAGGTCAACGACGGCCTGGAGGGCTTTCCGGCCGAGTTCGTCGAACGGCGCGGCGGCGAGGTCGAGCTGAAGGTGGCGGATGGCTCGCTGCGCCTGCGCTCGAGCCGCGCCGCCAGCGGCTATGTTGGCGACGGGGCGGCGCTGACCGACGCCGACGGCTTCGTCGACAGCGGCGACATGGTGGAGCTGCGGGGCGGCCGCTACCACTTCGTCGGCCGCCGTGGCGGCATCATCAACGTCGGCGGTCTGAAGGTGCATCCCGAGGAGATCGAGGCGGTGATCAATCGCCACCCGGCGGTGCGCATGTCGCTGGTCCGCGGCCGCCGCAACCCGATCACCGGCCAGATCGTCGTCGCCGAGGTCGTGCTCGAGGCCTCGGACCAGGCGCCAGACGAGGTCGCCATCAAGCGCGAGATCCTCGATGTCTGCCGCCGCGACCTGGCCCCCTACAAGGCGCCCGCCAGCGTGCGCTTCGTCGAGAGCCTCAGCCTGACCGCCGGCGGCAAGCTGGAACGGGCGAGTGCGTAATGTCCTCGTCACCGGGGCCAGCCGCGGCATCGGCCTGGCCATCGCCCAGCGCCTGGCGGCGAGCGGCTATGGCGTCACCGCGCTCGCCCGCACGGAGGGCCCGGCGCTGACGGCGGCGATCGGGGCCGCCGAGGGCGCCATCCAGTTCGCGCCGTTCGACCTTTCCGTCATCGACGACATTCCGGAGATGGTCCGTGAACTGAAGAGCCGGGTTGGCGCGTTCTACGGCCTGGTCAACAACGCCGGCCTGGGCGCCGAGGGCCTGCTGGCCAACACCCACAATTCGCAGATCGCCTCGGTGATCGCGCTCAACGTCACCGCGCCCATCGTGCTCACCAAATACATGGCGCGCTCGATGATGGCGGCGGGCGAGGGGCGGATCGTCAACATCTCCTCGATCATCGGTTCGACCGGCTACAACGGCCTTAGCGTCTACGGCGCCACCAAGGCCTCGATGATCGGGTTCACCAAGTCGCTGGCGCGCGAGCTTGGGCGGGTCGGCGTCACCGTCAACGCCGTGGCGCCAGGCTTCATCGACACCGAGATGACCGCCTCCATGGGCGAGGCGGGCCGCGGGCAGGTGGTCCGCCGCAGCGCCCTGCAGCGCCTGGCCGAGGCCGAGGATGTGGCGGCGATGGTCGACTTCCTGCTGGGCGACGGCGGACGCAACATCACCGGCGCGGTGATGACCGTGGACGCGGGGAACACCGCCTAGGACCTGGAAACAGCCGTCGGCGCGGCGCCGCTGGCCGCCTGAAGCGCCGCCAGGTCTTCCGCCACGAACGCCTTCCAGGTCGCCGAGGTGTCCGGGGGCTGCATGGGGTTTGTCCCCCGAACCATCTGGTCGATGTAGTCGCGAAAGGCGCCGGTGAACTGGCCGCGCGAGGTTTTCCAGGCCGCGCGACAGCCTGGATAGGACAGAAACACCCGATGGGTCGCGGCGTCGGAGGCCATACTGGCCGCATCCATCATGCCGGCGCGGTGCTGCAGATAGCCGTCCTCCCAGCCGGCGAAGGTGGCGATCCAGGCCCTCACGAACGCGTCGACCTGCGCCGGCGACATCGTCAGATCGCCGGCGCGCCCGCGGATCATGCTCTCCTGGAGGGTCGGGTCGGTCAGCCGCAGCATCAGAGCGACGGTCTTGTCCGAGCGGCCCTGTTGCATCAGCGAGCGCTGGTTGCGGTTGCTCTGCCGGATCTGCAGGCCCAGGAAGACGAACGAAACGACCACGGCCAGCCCACTGACGAGACTGCCGATCGAAGCAAGGTCAGAAAGTGACATGAGGTCCCCCACCCGATGGAGCCTCGGAGACTAGCCGCTGCGCGACTTCCAGTCCCTGTCCCGCGTCAGTCGTACTCCGCGGTGCTGGAGTCGATTTCGTCGAACAGCACTTGCAGCATCTTCGCGTGCTCCGGCTGCAGGTCTCGCATTACGCTTTCGCGCTGCGGCCCCAGCCGTTCCAGGTCCCTGTCGATACGCATCATCGAGCGGAACAATCCCCAGATGGCCTCATCGATGCGTCGTTCCCGGAGTTGCGATATTTGGCTTAGATCCGAAAGGCCGGTAATGAACGGAAAGTACGAAAATCCTTTGATCCGTCGTTCGTGGATGAATTTTTGCAAGAGCAGATCGTAGGGCGTATCGAGTTTTTGTTCCAACAAGATCATTCTATGCAATCTTACGATCGACTTATGGTTCACGATGTACGCGTCGGCGCCGGCGAATATGTACTTGATCAAATCTAACAGAATGACTCTCTGATTGACGGCGATTTGATTGCGATATTTCGCCAATCTCAACATGTGCTCGAGGCGAGGAATGCAGACGTTGGCGAAGACTATGTCCCAGTCAAAGTCTCCCTGACTGGCGAGAAAGTTATCGATCAATGCGCATGTTCTTCTTCCGATCTCCGCGTCATCTTCCAGGATCATGATCGGCGCCGTGGCGCTCAGATTCGCCCCGAGTAGCTGTTGGTGACTGAGAAAGCAGGCTTTTTCCGCGGGCCTCAGGCGGCCGGGAACCTGCCTGGCCTCGACGGAGGCGACGTCGACAGCCGGGAAACGGGTAAGCGTCCACCCGGGCGCCTTGTAGGTGTTGAAATTGCGCTCGATCAGCTCGCGCCGAGCGGTCGCGGAGTCCAGGTTGATGTAGTGGCAGTCCACGCGGCGAGGGGTCCTTCTTCTGGAGTACAGGGCTCGCGCCGGTTCACGGCGCTTTTGTCGACGTCGTCACCCCGATCCCGTTCAGGGAATGCTGAGAGATCACGCCGGAAGGTGGGCAGGTTTTCGCCTTGAGGCTGGCCATCACCCCAACCAGGCGCTCTCCGCGGCCGTCGAAGGCCTTGACCTGGCCGGCGCGAATCTTGGCGAAGTCGCCCGAACCCATAAAGGCCCTGATTCCGTAGGCGACGCTGTTGATGTTCTTCTCGACCGAGATCAGCCGGTCTTCCAGGTCCTGGCCCTGGGCGAGCAGTGGCCCAGCCACATCGGGTGGTACGCAGGTGGAGTTGTAGGTTCCCGAGAGCAGCCCGGACACGCGTTCGACATAGTCGCCGGTCTCCCGCCAGACCTTCTCGGACGTCTCGCGCCAGCCGTCATCCTGATTCTCCTGAGTCTGGTCCGGCTTCTGCGCCAGAGCCACCGCGCCCGGCGCCAGGAGCGCGGCGAGCGCAAGCATGACAGCGCAGCGATGTCTCAGTCCCATGCCATCTCCCCGTATCGGCGCCGGACCTGCAGCGTCCCCGCGGTCGGACCCGTCGCGGCCCACGGTTTAGCTAGACGGGCGGGTGGGCGCCACCCTGAGTTCCGGGAACATCATGAAGTCGTGGCGGCTGCGCAGGTTGACGCCGGCTTCCAACGCCAGCGGTGGCCCGTCGGCGTAGCGTAGGCGCAGGCGCCGCGCGACCGCCATCAGGTGGAGCTGCATCTCCAGCCTGGCGAAGTCCTCGCCGATGCAATTGCGCGGGCCCGCGGAGAACGGCAGCATGGCCAACGCCGGCCGCTCGCGCGAGCGCTCAGGCGCGAACCGGTCCGGATCGAACCGGTGCGGGTCTTCCCACAGGTCCTCGCGGCGCTGCAGGAAGTACGGCGAGAGGTAGATCTCGGTTCCGGCGGGGACGAAGTAGGGGCCCAGCTGGTCGTCGGCGAGCGCCTTGCGGGTCATCAGCCAGCCGGCCGGATAGAGGCGCATGGCCTCTTCGATCACCTGGCGCGAGTAGGCGAACCTCGGCAGGTCGGCGAGGCTTGGCGACCGATCGTCCGTGATCTGATCGAGTTCGGCGTGCAGCCGCGCCTCGGCCTCCGGCGCCTGCGACAGCAGATACCAGGTCCAGTTCAGGGTGCTGGCGGTGGTCTCGTGACCGGCGACGACCAGGGTGATGATCTCGCTCACCAGCTGGCCGTCGGCCATCGCCTGGCCGGTCCTGGCGTCGCGCGCGGCCATCAGCATGCCCAGCATGTCCGGCGCCGCGGCGCCCCGCGCCCGCCGGTCGGTCGCGACCTCGAGCACCAGCTGCCGCAGGGGCCGGAACGCCTGGGCGAATTCCAGGTCCCGCGAGGCCTCTTCGGAGAGGATCCGGAACTGTGGCGCCACGGTCTCGTAGTCGTCCCCGAAGATCGCCATCAGCACGCTTTTCAGCACCATCAGGCTGATGTCGCGGGTGACGTTGACGGCCGTTCCGGCTCGCGCGGCTTCGGTCCAGGACCGGACCAGCTCGTCGTTCGCCTGCGTGATCACCTGGGCCAAGGCGCCGATCGCGCGGCCGTGGAACGCGGGCTGGATCATCTTGCGCTGGGTCTTCCAGAGCTCGCCCTCGCTGACCATCAGCCCCTTGCCGAGCAAGAGGCCAATCCGCTTGATCGCGAACCCCTTCTTGTAGTTCTGCCAGTTCTTCCTGAGCACGTGCTGGGCGTAGCGGGGGTCGTTGACGCCGTAGAGGTAGACTCCGTAGGCGGTCGCCTTGAAGACATCGCCGTAGCGCTCGAAGTTCCCGCCCAGCCATTCGAGCAGGTCCTGCGAGGCGTCGTAGCGCTCGGCGGGGCCGTCCGGGATGCGCCTAGTCTCGATGATCATGGCGGCGGCCTCCCCGTCGGCTGGCCTCGGCGCGTGCGCCTAGAGCTTCAGCGCGCGGCGGGCCTGGGCCGGCCAGCGGCCGGTGTCCAGGCCGTGGGTGGCGAAGAGCGCCACCGCCAGGCGGTCCATGCCGAAGGCCACGCAGCCGGTGTGCGCGGGCGTTCCGTCCGCCAGTTCGATGTCCCAGGTCCGGCCGAAGTGGTCCTGATGGTAGTTGAAGCTCATGCAGGCGGTGGGCTCGGCTTCGGAGCGCACCGGCACCAGCAGTTCGAACTTCAGCGCCTGCTCGATCTGGCTGTTGGCGGCGATCTGGCCGCCGCGGCCGAAGAAGGGATCGCTGGCGATCTCCACCCGGTAGGGCAGGCCCAGCCGGTCGGCGAGATCCGTGGCCCGCTCCATCCACTGCTCGCGGAATTCATGAATCTGCTTTTGCGAGCCGATGCGGACGTATTCGCGCATGCGGAACGACTGGAAGCGGTCGATGTCCTTGGAGGGCTCGCGCCGGAAGCAGTCGCAGGCGACGTCGAAGAGGAGACCGGCGGCGGGCACGGGCCCGCGCTCGGCGGCCAGCGGATAGACCGGGTAGCAGGCGGCTGGGGCGAGCACCAGGTCGGCGGCGCCCAGAGACGGGGTCCAGTCCTCGCCTTCCTGGAAACGATCGACGACCCCGCGCACCTCGCGCTCGCTGCCGGAAAGGCAGCTGACGCAGCCCAGGAGGTGCGGGAAGCTCTTCAGATAGCCGTGCCGCTCCAGGTGCGCGCGGCTCATCACTGGGGGAAAGCGCAGCACTTCGGTCTGCGGCGCGCGCTCGGCGGAGATCAGGCCCGCCAGAGCCTCGACGATCCCCTCATAGAGACCGGTGCGGCCATAGACGCCGTCGACGCCGCTTGGGTGGAAGAGCGCGTCCTTCAGGCTGTCCAGCCATTGGTCGGCGTCCTGCGGGAGCGGTTGGACGAGGGCCATGCGGTCAGTCCCGGATCGAGGCGGCGACCTCGCCCAGCAGCGCCGCGTGGGCGACGTTGGCGCGGATGCGGTCGTTGCTGATCATGATCGGCGAAGAGAGCACGTCGCGCAGGTGGCGCCCGATGCTGACGTCGGTGTCGTTGCGATAGCCCGAAAGGCCGGTCGAGCGGAGCGCGCTCATCACCGTGGCGACCGCCAGTTCGGAAGCGTCGACCTTCAGCACGCTGATGGCGCTGTGGAAATCGATGGCCGAGAGCGCCGCCGGATTGTCGCGGATCGACTCATAGCGGTCGAGCATGGTGGTGATCAGAGCCCTCAACGCGCGCAACGAGGCGCTGGCCTTGGCGAAATAGGGCGCGCTTGGCGGCAGCTCGCCCTCGCTGGCCCTGGCGGCCTTGCGCATGTAGCGGCGGGCGCGCTCGACCGCACCGGCGGCGATCCCGGCCCAGGCGCTGGACCAGAGGAGGTGCGCGGTGGGCACCATGGTCTGCGCGTGGATGGCTTCGTAGGGCTCGGGCAGTATCTGCGCCGCCTCGCCGGCGGCCCTCAAGGTGAAACCGGCGCTGCAGGTGCCGCGCATGCCCAGCGTGTCCCAGTTGAGGGTGCGCTCGAGGCTGTAGTCACCCCGGCGGAACACCACCAGCACCTGGTCGGCGGCGGCCGCATCCACCGAGCGGCGGGCGGTGGTGACCACCGCGTCCGCTTCCTCGCCATAGGAGATGACGCTGGCGTTGCGCTCCAGGGTGATCCGCGCATCGGCGCGGACGATCGGCCCCTCGCTGGAGCGGACGTTGCCGCCGCCCTGGCCCTCGGTGGTCGAGGAGGCCACCAGCAGCTGCTCGGCCGCCAGTTCCCGCAGGAACGCGCGGTGCCAGCCGCTGGTCTTGCCGTGGCGGACCACGCAGGCGACCTTCACCTGGTGCATGGCGTAGACCATGGCGGTGGAGGCGCAGGCGCGGCCCAGCGTGTAGCAGACGTCGGTGAGGTCGGTCAGGCTCGCGGCCTCGCCGCCCAGATCCTTGGGCGCCATCACGCCTAGGAGCCCCTCGGCTCTGGCCGCGGCGATAGCCTCGGCCGGAAACCGGCCAAGGCGGTCGACCTCGTCCGCGTACTGGGCGGCGACCTCCGCCACCCGGCGGGTCCGCTCGATCAGATCGCCCGCGTAGGCTCTGGGCCTTCGGGATGCTGTCGTTGAGTGGGCCTTCGGGCCCGGCGTCCGTCGCAATTCGTGAACGGTCATCGATCGACTACCAACACCCTTGGAGGGGTCCGCGCGGCCTCTTCGAGCAGCACGTCGACCCGTTACTCCGCCCCTGGCGACTGTCGATATGTTATGGTTGGCAAATAGTCAACAATAAACGGCTAGAATTCATAAGTATTAATCGAGACAGTTAACTTTCTTGACTCTGGAATAGCTATTTTCGCTTCTTAGGAGAAATATGACTGTCAAATCTATATTGTCAGGCGAATCCTGTATGCCTTGGCATAGGCTTTGCTCTCAACCGAGTCGCCTAGGAGATTGTCCGCATATCGGGACGATAGGCAGGAGCAGAGAGCGTGATGGCGGACGGGTCCGCGAGTTCGGCCGGCGCGCAGGTTTCCGCCATCGTGCGTTCATTGCTCACCAAGCGTTCGCTGGGCGCGCCCACTGGGCCGAAGGACGACCTGCGCAAGCTGGGCTTGACCTCGCTGGACATGGTCAACCTGATGCTGGCGGTCGAGGACGAGTTCGGCATCGAGTTCCCGCAGGCGGCCATGACGCCGGAGAACTTCCGCAGCATCGCCGCCATCGAGAAGCTGGTGAACACCGTCGCCTCGGCGGCCTAGCCGCAGCCTCGCCGCTCCCGCCATGACCATGGACCCCAAGGCCCGGCGTCTGTTGGACATGCTGGGCGCCGGGCGCGGGATACCCGCCGCGCCGGAGACCGCGGCCCTACGCCGCGCCGCGCTCCGCGACCTCGCCGAGATTGCGGACGACCGGGGCGAGGGGTCAGGTGAGAGTTGCGACCTTAACCTGGTGACCGACGCTGGTCCGGTTCCAGCGCGCCTCTATTCGCCGCCGGATGCGCCGATCGGCGCGCTTCCCGCTCTGGTCTTCTTCCACGGCGGCGGCTGGGTCGCGGGCGGTCTCGACACTCACGATGGGCTTTGCCGCCGCCTGGCCGCCGCCGCCGGATGCCGGGTGATCGCGCTCGACTATCCGCTGGCGCCCGAGCATCCGTTCCCGGTGGCGATCGACGCCGGCCTGGGCGCGCTGGCCGAGGTCGCCCGAGGCGCCCAGGCGCTGGGTGTCGATCCCGCCCGTCTCGTCGTCGGCGGGGACTCCGCCGGCGCGACCATCGCCGCGGCGGTGTGCCAGAGTGCGCAGCTGCTGGGCGGGCCGGCCATCGCCGCGCAGCTGCTGATCTGTCCCATACTCGACGTCGCCGAGGAGTCGCCTTCGCGCAAGGCCTTCGCCGAAGGTCACTTCCTGGAGCGCGCGACCCTGGAGCGGGACCTTGCCGACTATTGCCCAGGCGCCGATCGCGCCGACCGGCGGCTCTCGCCCCTGCGCGCGGCCTCGCTCGCTGGCCAGCCGCCGACGTTGATCCACACCGCCGAGTTCGATCCGTTCCGCGACGAGGGCCAAGCCTACGCCGCGCGGCTGAGGCAGGCGGGCGTCCGCGTCACGGCGACCTGCCATCCGGGCATGATCCACTACTTCTACGCCATGGCCCGGGCGATCCCTTACGCGCGGACCGCCGCGGCGATGATCGGCGAGGAGCTCCGCCAGGCGCTGGCCGGGTCCTAGAGGCGGACCTCGCCGGCCTCGAGGCGCGCGAAGAGCGCCTTGTCCAGCGGAACGTAGGCGCCGGCCGCGGGGTCGGCGTAGTAGAGTTGGCCCCGGACGCGGGCGGGATCGTAGCCCTCTCCCGCCAGCGCCTGTCTCCTCGGTTTGAAGGTCTCGGTGATCGCCACCTCGCGGACGATCCGCAGGAAGCGCGGCCGGGCGTAGCTCGGCAGCCGCTCATCAAGATGGGTCCAGAGAGAGGCCAGGTCGAGCGTGCGCCCCGCCACGATCGCCGCCATCCCGGCGCGGCCCTCTGCGCCCGGCACGGTGACGCCATAGACGCTGGCCCAGGTGACGCCCGGGTGCGCGCTCAGCGCCTCCTCCACCTCGGTGGTGGCGACGTTCTCGCCCTTCCAGCGGAAGGTGTCGCCGATCCGGTCGACGAAGTAGAAGAACCCCTGCTGGTCCTGGCGCATCAGATCGCCGGTGCGGAACCAGGCGTCGCCGGGCTCGAAGACGTCGCGCAGCACCTTGCGGCGGCTCTCGGCGTCGTCGCTGTAGCCCTCGAAGCGGCCGGCGACGGACGCGGCCGAGGGCGCCGAGATCCGGCCGATCGCCTCGCCGACCTCGCCCCGCGCGCAGTGCAGGCAGAAGCCGTCGGCGTCCCTGGCCGGCGCGCCGCTTTCCGGGTCGAACTGGGCGATCGCCACGCCGAAGCGGTGGGCCAGGAACGGTGGAACCCGGCCGATCGCGCCCGGCCGGCCCTCGACGTTGTAGAGCGAAAAGCTGCCCTCGGTGGCGGCGTAGAACTCCAGGATCCTGGGGATCGCGAAGCGTTCCTGGAAGCGGGTCCAGACATCGCCGGCCAGGCCATTGCCGCAGATCAGGCGCAACCGGTGCGCCCGCTCCAGCGACCTCGGCGGCGCGGCCAGCAGATAGCGGCAAAGCTCGCCGATGTACTGGAAGAGCGTGCAGTCCCAGGCAGCGATGTCGTCCCAGAACTGGCGCTGGGAGAACCGGCGCTTGATCACCACCGAGCCGCCCCGCACCAGCACCGCGCCGGTGGCGACGATGCCGCCGACACTGTGGAACATCGGAAGGCAGTTGTAGAGCCGGTCGCCTGGACCAGCGTCCATCAGGCCGCTGAACCAGTGGGTCCAGGTCATCACCCGGTGGTGGCTGACGTAGGCGGCCTTCGGCAGGCCCGTGGTGCCGGAGGTGTAGATCATCAGCGCCCGGTCATCGAGCGTGACCGTCGGCCGGCCATCGTCCGGCAGCGGACCTGCCGAATAGCGCTCGACGGCCAGATCCAGGCGCCGCAGCGGCCGGACGCCCGCGCCGTGCAGCCACACCGGCGGCGTCGCCAGGTCTTCCAGCTGCTCCTCCAGCTCGGCGTCGACGATCAGGCGTCTGGGCGCGGCGACCGCCAGTGAGTGGGCGAGGGAGGGCCCGGCGAGGCTGGTGTTGATCAGGGCGACGACGACGCCGATACGCGTCAGACCGAGCCAGATCGCCAGATATTCCGGCCGGTTGGGCATCAACAGGGCGACCACGTCGCCCTTGCCAAGGCCCTGGTCCAGCGCCCAGCGGGCGTAGCGGCGCGAGCGCTCGGCGAGGCCGCGGAAGGAGAGCGTCTCGTCGTCCGAAAGCAGCGCGGGCCTGTCGCCAAACTGTTCGGCGAGCTCGTCGATCACCGTTGGAAAGAGCCGCGTCGGCGCCGCCTCGATGGGCGCGGTCATCTCCAGCGCCCGCAGCCAGTCGCGATTGGCCGAGACGCGCGGCGGCGCGGCCCTGGTCAGACTCTCGAGCGCGTCGTCGGCCACTTGTGGGGTCCCAAGCTGGCGCCAGGCGAGCGGCGCGCCCAGGCGGCTGCAAACGCCGAGCCACCCCTCGCGCGGCCCCGCGAGGGCGGCACGCATCGTGCAACCGCGCCCCTACGGCCCGTCCGCGTGACTCAAATCGAGATCGCGCCCGCCCGGGATTGGAGGAAGGCGCATGCGCCGCGAGACCATCGCCGTCCACAGCGGCTTTTCGTCCGATCCCACCACCCATGCGGTCGCCGTACCGATCTATCAGACCGCCGCCTACAGCTTCGACAGCGCCGACCACGGCGCGGCCCTGTTCAACCTGGAAGTCGACGGCTTCCGCTACAGCCGGATCAGCAATCCCACCGTCGCGGTGCTGGAAGCGCGCGTGGCCGAGCTCGAAGGCGGGGTTGGCGCGCTGGCGGTGGCCTCGGGCCAGGCGGCGCTGCACTATTCGCTGGTCAACCTGGCGGACCACGGCGGCGCCATCGTCGCCACGCCCCAGCTCTACGGCACCACCCACACGCTCCTGGCTCACGTGCTGCCGCGCCAGGGGATCGAGGGCCGCTTCGCCGCCGACGCCGAGCCGGACTCGATCGAGCGGCTGATCGACGAGGAGACCCGCGCGGTCTTCTGCGAGAGCGTCGGC
>JBIOEF010000014.1:0-47072 GCA_044445785.1 Caulobacterales bacterium | reverse complement strand
GCCCCGGCTCTTCGCGGCTGCGCCGCTGCGGCCGGGGTGACAGTGTGAGTTGGGGCTTCCCCTCAGTACTCCACGCCGGCCAGGTAGAGCCCCTCCGCCGGGGCGACCGGGCCGCAGGCCTTGCGGTCGCGGGCTTCCAGCGCGGCCGCCAGATCCTCGACGCTCCAGCGGCCGGCGCCAACCTCCACGAGGCTGCCGGTCATCGAGCGCACCTGGCGGTGCAGGAACGAGCGGGCCTCGAACGCGAGGCGCACCTCCTCGCCCTCGCGCACGACCTCGGCTGCGTCCAGGGTCTTCATCGGCGTCTTGGCCTGGCAGGCGATGTCGCGGAAGGTGGTGAAGTCGTGGTGGCCCACCAGCCGGCGGGCCGCCTCGGCCATCCGCGCCACATCCAGCGGCTTCTTGATGCGCCACACCCGGCCCTGCTCCAGGGTCGGCGGGGCGATCCGGTTGACGATCCGGTAGAGATAGCGCCGGCCCTTGGCCGAGAACCGCGCGTGGAAGCCCTCGGGCGCGACCGCGGCGGCCAGCACCGCGATCGGTTCGGGAACCAGGTGGGCGTTGATAGCGTCGCGCACCACCTGCGCCTTCCACTCGCGCTCGAGATCGATGTGGACCACCTGGCCCAGGGCATGGACGCCGGTGTCGGTGCGGCCGGCCGCCTGCAGGCGCAGGGTCTCGCCGCTGAACGCCTTCACCGCCCGTTCGATCGAAGCCTGGATCGTCGGCAGCGCGCCCTGGGCCTGGAAGCCGTGGTAGGGGCCCCCGTCGTATTCCACGTCCAGGCGATAGCGGGGCATCAACTCAGCCCGTGCCGAGGGCCAAGGGGGAAGCCGCGCACGAACTCGGCGGCGCCCTGCGCGCCGCGCCCCTCGCGCTGGGCCTTCAGGATCCGCACCGCGCCCTCGCCGCAGGCCACCAGCAGCCGCTCGTCCAGCACCTCGCCGGGCGCGCCCTCGCCCTCTTCGAGCCGGGACAGCAGCGCCTTCACCCGCACCGGGCCGCGGTCGGACGGCGCCTGGAACCAGGCGCCGGGGGCGGGTGAGAGCCCGCGGATCTGGCGATCGACCTCGGCCGCCGGTCGTCGCCAGTCGATCCGCGCCTCCTTGGGCCGGATCTTCTTGGCGTAGGTGACGCCCTCGGCGGGCTGCGGCGTCTCGACAGCGGTCCCGTCGGCGATCCTGGCCAGGGTGCGCACCAGCAGGGTCGCGCCGGCGGCGGCCAGGCGGTCGTGCAGGCTGCCGGCGGTTTCCATGGCGTCGATGCGCAGGGTGGCGACGGCCAGGACCGGGCCCTCGTCCAGGCCCTCGGTCATCCGCATCACCTCGATGCCGGTCTGCTTGTCGCCGGCCATGATCGCCCGCTGGATCGGCGCAGCGCCCCGCCACCTCGGCAGCAGCGAGGCGTGCAGATTGAAGGCGCCGAGCCTGGGCGCGGTGAGGACTTCCCGCGGCAGGATCTGGCCGAACGCCACCACCACCGCCGCGTCCAGACCCAGCGCCCGGAACGCGGCGACCTCCTCCGGCGCGCGCATGGAGGCGGGGGTGCGGACGGCGACACCCCGCGCCTCGGCGAAGGCGTGGACCGGCGAGTTCGTCAGCGTGCGGCCCCGCCCGCGCGGCGCCGGCGGCTGGGAATAGACCGCGGCCAGCTGATGCCCCGCCTCGATCACGGCGGCGAGGCTCTGGAGGGCGAAGTCAGGGGTGCCGAGGAAGGCCAGGCGCATGCGTCAGCGGTGTAGCGGCGCCGCCCGCAAGAGCAAACCCCGCGGCAGGATTGTGTGAAGGCCTAGATCGCTTCCGCGTCGGCCTTGGCGGAGGCCTTCTTCACCCGGCTCACCGCCCGCTGGCGCTTCAGCCGTGAGAGATGGTCGATGAAGAGCACGCCCTCCAGATGGTCGATCTCATGCTGGATGCAGACGGCGAAGAGGCCCTCGGCGTCTTC
The DNA here is from genome assembly GCA_044445785.1 of Caulobacterales bacterium. Classification (GTDB taxonomy): domain Bacteria; phylum Pseudomonadota; class Alphaproteobacteria; order Caulobacterales; family Caulobacteraceae; genus Acaudatibacter. Next base: position 45,128 of record JBIOEF010000014.1, on the reverse strand, counting down.
CTCGACCTGATCGCCCTGATAGTTCAGGTAGCGCACCTTGACCTTGGCCGGGCGCTCGACCTCGTCATAGACCTCCGGCACAGAGAGGCAGCCCTCCTCGTAGGGTACGGTCTCCTCCGAGGCCCAGATGATCTCCGGATTGATGTAGTAGCGGGGCTGTTTCGGCGCCTCGCCGCGGGCGAGGTCCATCACCAGCACGCGCTTGGCGACCCCGACCTGGATGGCGGCAAGGCCAATGCCGGGCGCCGCGTACATGGTCTCCAGCATGTCGTCCATCAGCGCGCGCAGCTCGTCGTCCACCGCCACGACGGGCTTGGACTTCTGCTTCAGCGTGGAAAGGTCGGTGTCGACCTTGAGGATCCGCAGCAGGCTCATGCCGCCGAGGTAGGGGCCCTAATTCCGACCGTCAAGGTGGGTTTCTGCGCCTCGTCCTCGGCCAGCTTGATCAGCGAGCGGACGCCCGTCTCCACCTGGGTGAGCTCCGGCAGCTCCTTGCCCTCGTGGTCCACGGCCAGTTCCTCGAAACGGCGGGCCTGGGTCATCACCTGGCTTTCCAGCGAGCCCACGAACTGGTTGTAGCGGCTGACCGCCGCCTCCAGCGCCTTGCCGACGCTGGCCGCGTGTCCGCCCATCACCGAGATGCGCTTGTAGAGTTCTCGCCCCAGCTCGGCGATCTTGGCCGCGCCTTTGGCCTGGTCCTCCACCCGCCAGCCATAGGCCACCGCCTTGCAGAGGGCGAAGAGGGTGGTGGGCGTCACCACCAGCACCCGGCGGTCCATGGCTTCGGTCATCAGCTCGGGCGCGCGGTCCAGGGCCGCCGCCAGGAAGCTGTCGCCGGGGACGAACATGGCCACGAAGTCCGGCGAGCCTTCGGCCTTGAACTGGTCCCAGTAGGCCTTGGCCGAGAGGCTGGCGATGTGACCGCGGACGCTCTGGGCGTGCCGCAGCATCGCCGCCTCCCGCGCCGCCTCGTCCGGCGCGTCCTGGGCGTCGAGGAAGGCGTTCAGCGAGCACTTGGCGTCGATCACGAAGGCCGCGCCGCCGGGCAGCCGCACCTTCACGTCAGGACGGCGGCGGCCCTCCTCGCTATCCAGATGGACCTGCTCCTCGAAGTCGAAGCGGTGGGTGAGGCCGGCGGCCTCCAGCACGTTGCGCAAGGTCTGCTCGCCCCAGCGGCCCTGGACCCCGGCGCCGCGGCGCAGGGCGGCCGAGAGCTTCTTGGCCTCGTCCTGGGTGGCGGTGGACGCGGCCAGCATCTGCTCGATCTGGGCCTTCAGGCCGCCGGTTTCCTCGGCCCGGGCCTTTTCCGCGGCGGTCACCTGCTCCTGGAACTTGGCCAGGGTCTCCGCGACGGGCTTCAGCTGTGCTTCCAGCTTGGCCTGGGCGAGCCGGTCCTGGGCCTCGAAGGTGTCGGTGGCGCGCCGCACCAGGGCGTCGGCGACGGCGTTGGCCGAGAGCGCCGCCTGACCCCGCAGGATCTCGGCGTTGGCCGCGAACTGGTCCTCCAGCATCCGCGCCTGCAGCTCCGCGCGGCTGGCCCGCGCCCGCTCGGAAACCGCCCAGAAGGTCGCGCCGACGGCGGCCACGGCGAAGAGGACGTCGAGAATCACAAGGACGTTCATGGTCCGTTCGTACCAGAGTCGCCGCCCGCCGTAACCCCACCCGGCTTTCCCGCCGCGGCGCGGGCCCTACTCCACTTCCCAGTTGATCTCGCCGTGCATGTCGGCCGGGACATCGCAGAGGGCGGCGTGGAGGCTGTCGTGGGTGGCGGCTCTGGGCATCCGCAGAACGAACTCGAGCCGGTCTTTGCCGAAGGACTTCCGTTCGCTGATGATCTTGCAGCCCTTGGCTTCCAGTATGCCGCGATAGAGCACCGCGCATTCGACCAGCCGGCCCTTGGGCAGCTGCTCGATCTTCACCCGGCAGAACGGGCGCGCGTCGAAAAAAGCGATCAGGATGAAGGTGAAGGCGGCGGTGATCACCGCGAAGTGCGGCAGGCCAAGGCCCGCGATCAGGCCCGACAGCGTCACCGAGATCAGCCGGCCGGTGTCCCTGGTCGAACCGGTGTCGGTGCGGAAGCGGATCAGCCCGCCGATGCCGAACACCACCACGCCGATGACCATGCCGAACTCGCGCACGGTGACCCCGATCACCGCGCCGATGAAGGCGTAGAGGATGTACACCTTCGGCATCTCGACTTCGTGCAGGGTGTCGACGGTGCGCCGGGTCATCGGGTGGTAGCCGATCACCGCGCCCAGCACGCAGGCGAGGAAGAGCGCGCCCAGCGAATCGGCCATGAACTGGCGGTCGAAGAAGCCGGCCCAGCCGACCGCGCGCAGCTGGGCCTGCGCCTGGTCGAAGAGGCCCTGCCCCGCGGCGGCCGTCAGGCCCGGCCCGATCATCTTCGTGAGAAGCACCAGCCCCGGCGTCATCGATCGTCCCCCACCCCATCCGTACGCTGAACGTCGCGGCGCGACTTGGCAAGCATGCCGGCCGCTGGCTTGAGTTCCGCCATGGCGCCATGCACTGTGCCCTGTGACCCGCGTGTGACGACGCGCCGCCTAGGACCAGCCTTGAGCTCACGCCCCACCGCCATCGGCGCCTCGCTCTTCGCCGCGGAGCCGGACCGGCGATGGCCCCTGCCTCGGAAGCTGCGCGAGATCTCAGGCCTGGCGCTCACGCCCGACGGGCGGGTGATGGGGCACGACGACGAGGCCGCAGTCGTCTTCGAACTCGATATCGAACGGGGCGAGGTGGTGAAGCGGTTCGCGCTGGGCGATCCGGCGCCGCGCGACGACTTCGAGGGCCTGGCCATCGGCGGGAACGGCGATTTCTATCTCACCTCCAGCACCGGCTTCCTCTACCGCTTCCGCGAGGGCGAGGATCGCGCGCGGGTGGACTTCGACTTGTTCGACACCGGTCTGCGCAACGTCGGGGAGGTGGAGGGGCTGGCGTTCCAAAGCGCCGAGGAGCGGGTCATCTTCGCCTGCAAGATCAACTACTCGGCCGCCATGCAGGGCGCGCTCTCGCTGCATGCCTGGGCGCCGTGGACGCCCGAGCAGCCCGCGCGTCCCTGGCTGACCCTGCCGGCGTACGCCTTCGCCAGGGCCGTTGGCGCCAAGTCGTTTCATCCCTCCGCGTTCGAGATCGACGCGCGGAGCGGCCGGCTGATCGTCCTGGCGGCGCTGGAGAACGCCATGATCGAGCTCGACGCCGAGGGAACGCTGCTGGCGGCGAGGCGGCTGGGCCCGCACCACCGCCAGCCCGAGGGGGTGACGATCCTGGCGGACGGCGCTCTGGTGATCGCCGACGAGGGCGGAGATGCGCATTCGATGATGACGCGGTACCCTCGGCGCCATGACTAGGCTCCTGGCCGCTTTCTTCGCCGCGCTGGCGGTCGCCTTCGCCGGCCCGGCATGGGCCCAGTCGACCTGGGACCACGTAGCCCGGGTCGTGGTCATGGGCGACCTGCACGGCGACTTCGGCAAGTTTCACGAGCAGCTGAGCGAAGCTGGCCTGATCGACGCCCACGACAACTGGAGCGGCGGCTCTACGCACCTGGTGCAGGTGGGCGACGTCCCCGACCGTGCGCCCGACACCCGCAAGATCGTCGACCTCTTGATCAAGCTCGAACCGCAGGCGCGGCGCGCGGGCGGCTATGTCCACGCCCTGATCGGCAACCACGAAGCCATGAACATGGAAGGCGACCTGCGCTACACCACGCCAGGCGAATTCGCCGCCTTCGCCACCCACGACTCGGCCGCCATCCGCGACGACTACTATGGACGCGTGGTCGCCTATCTGAAGGCGCACCCGCCGGCCAGCGGCCCGCCGCCGGTGTTCGACGCCGCCTATCGCGCGCAGTTCGACACCGACCATCCGCTTGGCTGGGTGGAGCACCAGGCGGCCTGGTCGACCGAGGGCGCCTACGGGCGCTGGGTGCTGACCCACAGCGCCATCATCCGCATCGACGACACGCTCTACCTGCACGGCGGGCTCGGCCCCGCGTTCGCGGGCTTCGGCATGGACGTGATGAACAAGGCGGTGATCGCGGCGCTGAAGCACCAGCCGGAGGCGCCCGGCGGGCCGCACGACATCCTGTGGAACGATGAGGGCCCGCTCTGGTATCGCGGCATGGCTCAGCACGACGAGGCCGCGGAAAGCGCCAATGTCGCGGCCCTGCTGGCCCACTTCGGCGTCCGCCACATCGTCATCGGCCACACCAAGCAATACCGGATGGTCTATTCGCGCTTCGGCGGCGGCGTCATCCTGACCGACATCCTGACGCCGAGCGGCTGCAGCGACCCGCACGCCTTCCTGATCAAGGAGGGCGACGCGTTTGGCGCCATCTATCGCGGCCATCGCCTGGCCGTCGGACTTTCGGGGGTGGAGCGCGACGCCTATCTCGCCAAGATCGCGGCGCTGGATCAGGCGGCGGCTGGCGGCGCGGCGCTGCCGGCTCAATGCGCGGCGCAGGCCCCGCCGTCGTCGCCGGACCTCAATCCGGCGCCCAGGCCCTGAGCGCGGCCGACCTAAGCGCTAGCGGCAGTGACCGACGATGTCGCGCTGGAATCGGGCCGGATCGTCGAGCACGGCGAAGAAGCCTGCCATGAACCGGTCGGTCTTGGCGCGGAAGGCGGCGTTCAGGTGCGGCTCGCCGTCGATCAGCGCCATCATCTGGGTGCGGTGGTCGCGGTACTCCTGGGCCGCGGACGCGAACTCCGCCTTGGTCGCGCAGTAGCCGCGGAAGTAGCGATCGGTGACCGACACCACGTCGGGCAGCGCCGCCGGCGCCGTCGCGTAGGGCGAATCGACGAAGCCTGAGGAGTCGTAATCGTAGGGCACGGGCGCGACCGCGCTGGCCGACGTCGGCGTCGCGCCCGGCGCGGCGATGAAGCGGCTGTTGTGGCAGCAGTTCGTCCCCGGCGGCCCGGCCAGGAACTCCCAGTCCAGGTTGGCGATCATGTATTCGAAGAGCGCCGCCTCAGCGGTGGCGTGCGCGTCCAGTTGGCTCAGCGAGACCTGGTGCGAGGCCGCCTTCAGCGGCTCGCGCCCGTTGCGGTCGGCGACGTCGCTGATGTCCTCGACCAGGAAGCCGAAGCGGGTGACGCCTGCGTCCGCCTCGCTGCTGCGGTAGGTGACCTCGGCGGCGCGCACGCGGAAGCTCATCGGCGTGATCAGGTTGTAGAGGCGGTAGGTGAGGTATTCGAGCACGATGCGCTGCTCGTAGTCCGCCGGCGGGCGGCAATAGGTGACCAGCTTGAGCTTGTGCTGGCCCTTGAACAGGGTCCCGTGGCGCGCCTCCTTGTCGAAGCTGAGCTCCAGCGGCGGAAAGGTGCAATACTCCGTCCGCCGCGTGTGCCCGCGTGCGCGAAGCTTGACCGGCAGGGCCTCGGGCGGACTATCGCCATCGGTCACCGTTAGGGTGGCCGGATAGGGACTGATGCTGGACGAGGCGTTGCGCACCAGGGTCGGAAACGGGCCGGTGATGACGATCTTGACCGGCGCGTCGGCGGAGAAGAGCCGCGTCTGCGCGGCGGCGGGCGCCGCAAGCATGCACGTCAAAGCCACGAGGCTAAGCCAGAGCGCCTTGATCATCCGCTTCCCCCATCGCAGGCGCCGATGTTGTCACAGAGCGGCGCCCGGCGCCACGAGATCGCCGCTACGCCGGCCGCCGGGCTCGAAGCGCCTGGGCGATGGTGCCGTCGTCCAGCCAGTCGAGATCGCCGCCCACCGGCAATCCTCGCGCCAGCATGGTGACGGCCACGTCCGCGCCGGCCAGGCGATCGGCGATATAGTGGGCGGTGGTCTGGCCATCGACGGTGGCCGGCAGCGCCAGGATCACCTCGCGCACGCCCTCCTCCCGCGAGCGGGCGACAAGGCCGTTGACCCGCAGAGTCTCCGGCCCGACGCCGTCCAGCGCTGAGAGGAGTCCGCCCAGCACGTGGTAGCGCCCGCGATAGGCGCCGCCGCGCTCCATGGCCCAGAGCGCGCCCACTTCTTCGACCACGCAGAGGAGCGATCCGTCGCGCTCGGCGTTGGCGCAGATGGCGCAGGGGTCGGTGGTGTCCAGGGCGCCACAGTTGGAGCAGGTCTTCACCCGTGCGGCCGCGTCGGCCAGCGCCTCGCTGAGCGGGGTCAGGAGCTGCTCGCGCCGCTTGAGCAGCGCCAGCGTCGCGCGCCTGGCCGACCGCGCGCCCAGCCCCGGCAGCTTGGCCAGCAGGGCGATCACGCGCTCGATCTCGGGTCCGGCGGCGGCGGCCAAGCTAGGACGACGTGGCGCAATGTTCGCTGCGCCGACCCCTCACCTCACCTCTCCCCACTGGCGTGGGGCGAGGGCTACTGAAAGGGCGGAGCGGCGGAGAAGTCCTGAAGCTTGCACAGCCCAACCAGTATCCCTCTCCCCGTGCAGCGGGGAGAGGTGCGGTGAGGGGTGGCTGCGGCGCGCGCCGGCCCATCAGAGCTTCGGCAGGCCGGGGAAGTCGGCCAGGGGGCCGGCGGCCTCGCGCATGATCTGCGATTGCTGGGCGTCCAGCTTGCGCTTGGCGTCGGCATGGGCGGCGACCACCAGGTCGGCGACGATCTCCGCTTCGCCAGGCGACATCAGGCTCTCGTCGATGACGACGCGGGTAAGCTCGCCCGAGCCCTTCATGACGACGCTGACCAGGCCCCCGCCGGCGGCGCCCTCGACCTCCATCTCGGCCAGGCGCGACTGGGCGGCCTGCAGCTTTTCCTGCATGGCCTGGGCCTGCTTCATCAGGGTCTCGAGATCCTTCACGGCGCCTCCTCGTCTTCCGGTGGGGCGTCGACCGGTTCGGGCGCGGCCATCTGCCGGACCTCCAAGAGCTCGGTCCCAGGGAAAGTCTCCATCACCGCGACGATGAAGGGGTCGGCCAGCACCTCGGCGCGGGCGACGTCCTTCTCGCGACGCTGGCGCTCGGCCAGGCTCTCGGCGCCGCCGCCGCCCTCGGCCGCCACCAGCCAGGGCTGGCCGGTCCATTCCTTCAGCCGCGACGAGAGCCGCTGGGCGAGGTTGTTCGGCGCGCCGGGCGCCGGCTCGAAAGAGATGGCGCCGGTGCGGAAGCCGATCAGGCGGACGTACTTCTCCACGTCGAGCTTCAGCGCGATGTCGCGACGCTGGTCGATCAGCGCCACCACGTCCTCGAAATTGCGCAGGGTGATCTGCGGCGCGCTGGCGATCCCTGGCGCCGGCTCCGGCTGGGCCAGGACCCGCTGCGCCGCCTGGGCGCCGCTGCGTGCGGCTGAGCCAGAGCCGCCGCCCCCCCCGTTCGGCGCGGGGGTCGAGGGACTGGGCAGCGGCTCGCCAGAGCGCAGCGCCTTCAGCGCCTCCTCTGGACCGGGCAGTTCGGCGGCGTAGGCGATGCGGATCAGCGCCATCTCCACCGCCGCGGCGGGATCGGGCGCGCGGCGCACCTCATCGAACGCCTTCAGCAGCATCTGCCATAACCGCGAGAGCGAGCCGGCCGAGACCGCCGCGCCGATCGCCGCCAGGCTTTGAGCTTGGTCCTTGGGAAGCGCCAGTGCGTCCGGGCCGATGGTCTTGGCGACCGACGCGCCGTGGCAGTGCTCCAAGAGGTCGGAGACCACCGTCGCCGGATCGGCGCCATAGCCGTAGAGGCTGCGGAAGGCCTCGATCGCCGCGCCCGCCTCGCCGCGCACGGCCTTCTCGAAGAGCTCGATGGTCTGAGCCCGGTCGGCGAGGCCCAGCATGTCGCGCACGGCGAGGGCGGTGACCAGCCCCCCGTGCTCCACCTGCACCAACGCCTGATCCAGCAGCGACTGGCCGTCGCGCACCGAGCCCTCGGCCGCGCGGGCGATCAGGGCCAGCGCATCCTGCTCGATCCGCACCCCCTCGGACTCGGCGATGGCGGCCAGGTTGGCGGCGATCACGGCCGGCTCGACCCGGCGCAGGTCGAAGCGCTGGCAGCGCGAGAGGATGGTCACCGGCACCTTGCGGATCTCGGTGGTGGCGAAGATGAACTTGGCGTGCGACGGCGGCTCTTCCAGCGTCTTCAGCAGGGCGTTGAACGCCGCCGTCGACAGCATGTGCACTTCGTCGATGATGTAGACCTTGTAGCGCAGCTCAACGGGCGCATAGCGCACGCCGTCCAAGAGTTCGCGCATCTCGTCGACCTTGCTGCGGCTGGCGGCGTCCAGCTCCAGCACGTCCATGTGCCGGCCCTCGATGATCGCCTGGCAGTGGCGGCCGTAGTCGCCTAGCGCCGTGACGCTGGGCTCATGCACCGTGTCGCTCTCGTAGTTGAGCGCCCGGGCCAGCAGCCGCGCGGTGGTGGTCTTGCCCACGCCGCGCACGCCGGTGAGCATGAAGGCGTGGGCGATGCGGCCGGTGGCGAAGGCGTTCTTCAGCGTCCTGACCATGGCCTCCTGGCCGATCAGGTCGTCGAAGCTCTTGGGCCGGAACTTGCGGGCGATGACGGTGTAGTGGGCGGTCGGGACTAGACCTTCGATCTTCATCTCGCCGGCAGGCGGAGCGAAGATCGTGTTTCGCTCGGCTGAGGACGTGGGATCGGCAGCGTCAGGCTGTGCCTCTGCGAGAAGATCGATCGTATCTTCGTCCAGCTCCGCTGGCTGGTCTTCGTGCCGAGTGTCCTTGTCGGGCATGTCACCGGGGATGCAAGAGCGAGGGTGGAGACCGGCAGACGACCCGGAGTAAACTTCGTTACGGCTGCTTCCTTCCGGACCTGACCGGGTTGGCGAGGTCTCCGCCCATCGCCGATCTCCACCCCCTATATCGCGTGGCCGGGTGGCGGGCGCAAGCTTGGCGAGCGCGCGCAGACCCCTCTGCGTCCATCGAGACGCCCGCCAAGGCGGGCTCCTCAGGATGACGAGTAGTTAGGGCCGCACCAATCTAAGTCATGGTGAGGAGCGCTCGCCAGAGCGCGTCTCGAACCACCCACAGGCGCCCAGGTGCTGACGGCTGTGATTCCGCACGCTAAGAGTTTCCCATGCCCCTGACCGCCTTCATGAACACCTTCGCCGGCAATCCCCTTAACCGCGCGAGCGACCGGCGCGCGGATGCGCAGTGGGTGGCCGAGAAGCTCGCCGACCCGGAGAGCCTCGCCATCAGCCTATGGAACGGCAAGCCGCTGGTGGAGGACGCCAAGCAAGGAAAGGGCGTGCAGATCGCCTATGTCCGCGCCGACCTCGCGCGCGAGCTCTCCGGCGGCGCCGAGCGGCTGCTCTTCATGGGTCTCTGGAAGGAGACCGCGGTCTTCGCCCTCGACATGGAGGGAACCGCCGATCCGGCCGACGGGCCGCTCTCCGGGCTGGGCCGGTTCGAGGATCTGCGGGCCATCGCGCTGACCCTGCCGCCGGCCGACGCGGCGATCCTGGCGACGGCCAAGGCGATGTTCGAGTGGCGCCGGCGCCACCGGCACTGCGCCGCCTGCGGCGAGCTCAGCGAACCGGCCGAGGGCGGCTGGAAGCGCGTCTGCACCGTCTGCCGCGCCGAACACTTCCCGCGCACCGATCCGGTGGTGATCATGCTGGCGGTGAAGGGCGAGCGGTGCCTGCTGGGGCGCCAGAAGGTCTGGCCGCAGGGCATGTACTCGGCCCTGGCCGGGTTCCTGGAGCCGGGCGAGAGCATCGAAGAGGCCTGCGCGCGCGAACTCTTCGAGGAGGCGGGGGTGCGGGCGCTCAACGTTCGCTATCACTCCACCCAGCCCTGGCCCTATCCCTCCTCGCTGATGATCGGCCTCATCGCCGAGGTGGAGAACGAGGACGCCGCCGCCGACCAGGCCGAGCTGGAGGAGGTCCGCTGGTTCACCCGCGAGGAGGCGCGCGCCCTGATCAAGGGCCAACTGGACACCGCCAGGGCCCCCGGGGCGATGGCCATCGCCTTCCAGCTGATCAAGGCCTGGGCGGAAGAAGGCGCCTAGAGCAGCGCCAGCACGTCCTTGGCCGCCAGCGCCGCCAGCACCAGGGACGAGACCACGAATACCGAGAAGCGGACCAGGACCAGGTTCACGGTCGCCTGGATCAGGCTGTGCACGATCCGCAGCGCCACATAGGCCCAGGCGAGCAGGATCGAGACCCGGTCCTGCTGTCCCGCCAGGTAGGTGTAGAAGGCGAGCGCGTAGAAGATGGTCGGCTGCTCCATCAGGTGGTTGTAGTTGTCGGCCACCCAGTTGACGCGCGCCGGCAGGGCGTCCAGCGAGCCCGGCGCCTGGGCCTTGGCCGGATCGACGCCAGCCTTCTGGATCGCCGGAATGCGCGTGGCGTAAAGCCAGACGAGCATGATCAGGCTCCAGACCACCAGCGCCAGGATCGGGGTCAGCAGCGAGTGGGTGATCGGCGATTCGTTCTGCATGGCCTTCAGGCCTTGGCCCGGAACGGGTCGGCCGGATAGACGCCCAGCACCTCGAAGTGGTCGGAGAAGAAGCTCAGCTCCTCGAACGCCCGCTCCAGCGGCGGGTCGGTCGGGCGCCCGTCGACCTCGGCGTAGAAGAAGGTGGCGGTGAAGGCGCCGTTCTCCATGTAGCTCTCCAGCTTGGTCATGTTGACGCCGTTGGTGGCGAAGCCGCCGAGGGCCTTGTAGAGCGCCGCCGGCAGGTTGCGGACGCGAAAGACGAAGCTGGTGACGCAAGGCGCCCCGGCCTCAGGCGCGGGCGGGTTGGGATCGCCGGTCATCACCAGGAAGCGGGTGGTGTTGTGCGCCGCGTCCTCGATATCGCGCAGCAGGATGTGAAGGCCGTAGAGCTCGGCGGCCAGCGCCGGGGCGATGGCGGCGCGGTGGGGATCGGGATGCTCGGCCAGCGCCCGCGCTGCGCCGGCGGTGTCGCCGGCCGGCTCGCCCCGCGCGCCAAGGCGGCGCACGGTCTTGCGGCATTGGCCCAGCGCGATCGGCATGCTGGCCACCACCCGCACCTCTTCCAGCTTGACCCCCGGATTGGCCATCAGCTGGAAGTGGATCGGCTTGAACCGCTCGCCAACGATCCTCAGGCCGGATTCCGGGAGCAGGTGATGCACCTCGGTCACCCGCCCGGCGATGGAGTTCTCCACCGGGATCATGCCCAGCTCGCAGGCGCGCGACTTCACCGCTTCCAACGCCTCCTCGAAGTCGGCGAAGGCCGCCGGCTCGTGGTCCGGGAAGTAGGTCCGGCAGGCCTCGTGGCTGTTGGAGCCGCGGTCGCCCTGGAAGGCGATCTTGGGCCGCGCGTTCATGAGCGTCTCCTCGCGAAGGCGCGGGCGGCCTCCAGATCGGCTGGGGTATCGACGGAAATCGGCGTCTCGTCCACCACCGCCGCCCAGAGGCAGAGGCCCAGCTCCAGCGCCCGCAACTGCTCAAGCGTCTCGCGCCGCTCCAGCGGCGAGGGCGGCGCGGCGGCGAATCTGGCCAGCGCGGCGCGGCGATAGGCGTAGATCCCGACGTGCTTCCACACGCCGCCTTCGCCGTAGAGGACCGAGCGGGTGAAGTAGAGCGCCCGGCCGCGCTTTGCGCCAGGCGCCAGGCTGACCACCGCCTTGACCACCGCCGGATCGGTCCGGTCCGCTGGCGAGGCTTCCGGCGCGATCGCCGTGGCGATGTCGCAGCCGGGCTCGGCCGCCAGCACGCCGACGCAGGCGCTGAGGGTCGAAGGCGCGATGAACGGCATGTCGCCCTGCAGGTTGATGACCACGTCGTGGTCGCCCATCGGGTCGACTATCGCCAGCGCCGCCAGCACCCGGTCCGAGCCGGAGGGGAGATCCGGATCGGTGAGCACCGCCCGGCCTCCCGCAGCCTCAACCGCCCGCGCGATCTCCGCGTCGCCCGCGGCCACCACCACCGGTCCGACGCCGGCGGCCTCGGCTTGCCGCAGCACCCGCACGATCATCGGCGCGCCGCCGATGTCGGCCAGCGGCTTGCCGGGAAGGCGGGTGGCGCTCAGGCGCGCGGGAATGATTGCGATGGGGTTCATCAGAGCGACGTTTTGGCGCGGAATCCTGGACGGCTTTGCCTTCAGCGATTGGCCGGTTGCGCGAGGGCCGGTAGCGTGTCAGAGACGCGCACGCAACAAGGGGCGGGTTTCCAAGATTCCACAATGGCCGACTTGACCTTCAACAAGATCGCCGGCGCCGTGCTGGCTACGGGCCTGGTGATCTTCGGCCTGCAGAATCTCTCCAACATCCTTTTCGAGAAGCATCCGCCGGCCAAGCCCGGCTACGCCATCGCCGTGGCCGAGGAAGCGGGCGGGGGCGCCGAGGCCCCCGACGTGCCGCCTGACTGGGGGACGGTGCTCCCCGCCGCCGACGTCGCCGCCGGCCAGGCGGTGACCGCCAAGTGCGCCTCGTGCCACAAGTTCGATCCCGCCGACACCAACTCCACCGGACCCGGCCTCTACGGCGTCGTCGGGCGCAAGCCTGGGATCAATGCAGGCTTCACCTACGATCAGGCGATGATGGACTTCCAGGCCAAGAACCCGGCCTGGACCTACGACCTGCTCTACATGTTCCTGAAGAACCCGGGGAACTTCATGACCGGCACCAAGATGACCTTCGTCGGCCTGAAGGACCCGCAGGACCGGATCAACGTCATCGCTTACCTGCGCTCGAACGGCTCGCCCGGCGTGCCGATCCCGGCGGCGGCGCCGAAGGTCGCGGCTGCCCCGGCGGCCGGGGCGCCGGCGTCCTCCAACAGCGCCGCGCCGGAGTCGAATTCCGCCGCGGCCGCCTCGAACGCCGCGGCGCCCGCCGCCAAGTCCTGAGCACTGTCGCCTAGAGCACGATGCGGTTAGGCGGAATCGCCTAACCGTTGAATCGTGCTCTAGATTCAATAGGGTAGATCGATCCTGATTCAGAGTTTGGATCGCTTCGATCCAAACTCATCAGGATCTAGGCGCCGGCTCTGGCGCGGAACTTGCTTAACGGCGGACTAACCATGTTCCGCCGGAGTTCCCCATGATCGCCCTCGCGCGCGCCCTCGACCTGATCATCGTCGCGGTGATGTTCAGCGTCTTCACCTAGAGCTCGCGGATGTCGCCCGGGCTGCGCGCGCGAGACCGCAGCCAGATGACCCCGGTGAGATCCGAGAGCGAGGCCCAGAGGCGGCCGAGGTTGGTGTACTTCGAATGCCCCGACTGGCGCGGGCGGTGGCCGACCGGCTCGAAGGCGGTCTGATAGCCCTCGCGCAGCATCAGGGCGGGGAGGAACCGGTGCATGTGATCGAAGTATGGCAGGCTCAGGAACGCCTGGCGGCGAAACGCCTTCAGCCCGCAGCCGGTGTCCGCAGCCGCGTCGTTGAGCAGGCCCTGACGGACCCCGTTGGCGATGCGCGAGGCGGCTCTTTTTGCCCAGCTGTCCTGGCGTTTGGCGCGCACCCCGCCCACCAGCGCCAGCCCAGGCGGTCCGGCCGCCAGATGATCGACCAGGCGCGGCGCATCGGCCGGGTCGTTCTGGCCGTCGCCGTCCAGGGTGACGATGATCGGCGCTCCGGCGGCGATGACGCCGGTGCGAATCGCCCGACTCTGGCCGGCGTTGCGGGCGTGGGCGAGCACCCGCAGCTGCGGAATCTCAGACGTCAGCGCGGTCAGGGCCGCGCCCGTCCCATCGCCGCTGGCGTCGTCGACGAAGATCAGCTCGAACGAGCGCCCAGCGAAGGCGGCCGCGATCTCGCGGGCCAGCGCCGGCGCGGCGCCCGCCTCGTCGAACACCGGCACGACCACGGAGATCTCTGGATCCATCCTCGCCCTCATAGCCGAAAAGCCGGCGCGGGGAAGGATCGTGCTATCAAGCGGCGATGACGCTGAAGGACCTGCTCGACCGCGTTTCGGCCAGGGGCCGTGGCCCGCTGTTCGCGGCGCTCCTGACGCTTCTGGCCGCCCTGCCCGGCGTCTTCGCCCTGCCCGCCACCGACCGCGACGAGGCGAGATTCGCCGAGGCGAGCGCGCAGATGCTGGAGACCGGCGACTTCACCACCATCATGTTCCAGGACGAGCCCCGGTTCAAAAAGCCGGTGGGGATCTACTGGCTGCAGGCGCTGAGCGTGAAGCTGGTCTCGGCGGTGGAGAAGCGGGACATCTGGGCCTATCGCCTGCCTTCGGTGCTGGGGGCGATGCTGGCGGCTGGCGCCTGCGCCTGGGGCGCGGCGGCGTTCCTGCGGCCGGGAACGGCGGTGATGGCGGGCGTCCTGATGGCCTCCACCTTCGTGCTCTCCACCGAGGCGATCCTGGCGACCACCGACGCGGCCCTCTGCGGCTGCATAACCCTGGCCATGGCCGCGCTCGGGCGACTCTATTTCGCCAGCCAGGGCGGGCCGGCGGCGGGGCGATGGGTGAAGGCGTTCTTCTGGGTCGGCCTGGCCGGCTCGGTGCTGCTGAAGGGTCCGATCGGGCCGATGGTGGTGGGGCTGACCGTGCTGGCGCTCTGCCTTTGGGACCGGAAAGCGGGATGGCTGCGGTCATTGGGCTGGAGCTGGGGCCCGATCATCTTCTTCGGCATGACGCTGCCCTGGGCGCTGGCGATCACGGTGGCCACCGACGGCGGGTTCTGGGGGACGGCGGTCGGCGGCGACCTGGCGCCCAAGCTGGTGGGCGGCCAGGAGGGGCACGGCGCGCCGCCGGGGTTCTATACGCTGCTGAGCCCGCTGCTGACGTTCCCCGCCTGCCTGCTGCTGCCGGCCGCGCTGGTCGGCGCCTGGCGCGGCCGAGCCGAACCCGGCCTCCGCTTCGCGATCTGCTGGCTGGCGCCGGCCTGGCTCGTGTTCGAGCTGGTCCCCACCAAGCTGCCGCACTACACGCTGCCCACCTACGGCGCGCTCGCCTGGATGATGGCCGCCGTCCTGGAGCAGCCGCTGGGTGTGATGGTTCGCTGGACCGGCGCGGCCTTCGCCACCCTGGCGGCCTCGGCCCTGATCGGGTTCGGCGTCTACGCAGCTGGCGTCTATGGCGACACGGCCAGCTGGATCTGGGCGGCCATCGCCGGCGCCCTCTTTGCGGCCAGCGCCATCGCCGGCGTAGCCTATCTCTTCCGCCGCCGGTCGGGGCTGGCGGCTGTCGCCGGCTGCGGTCTGGGTCTCTTGGCCCACGCGGCCCTGGCCGGCGGCCTCGCGCCGAGCCTGAGGCCCCTTTGGGTCTCCGAGCGTGTGAGCGAGACGCTGGCCCGGGCGAAGATCAGTCCCAGCCAGGGCCTCGCGCAGGGGCCGGTGACCGTCGCCGGCTACGCCGAACCCAGCATCGTCTTTGCGCTCGGCGCCCACACCGAGCTCGGGAGTGGCGCAGACGCGGCCGACGCCATCGACGAGGGGCGCCCGGCGGTGGTCGAGGCGCGCCAGGAACAGACCTTCCAGAAGGCCCTCGCCGACCAGGAAAGCGCCGCGCGCCTGGTCGGGACGGTCGCCGGGCTCGACTATTCCACCGGCCATCCTCAACTGTTGAGGATCTACCAGCCGGTCCCCGACCAGCCCATGCCATAGGGAGTTAGCCATGGCCCGCTTCATCGAGATCGTCGAGGTCGGCCCGCGCGACGGGCTGCAGAACGAGAAGGCGATCCTTCCGCCGCCGGACAAGCTCGCTTTCATCCGCCGCCTCGAGTCCGCCGGCGCACGGCGGATCGAGGCCGTGTCGTTCGTCAACGAGCGACGGGTGCCGCAGATGGCGGGCGCCGAGGAGATCATGGCGGGTCTGCCGCACACGGACGGCCGCTCGCGCATCGGCCTGGTGCTGAACGAGCGCGGCTGGGACCGGGCGCTGGCGGCGAAGGTGGACGAGGCCAATGTGGTGGTCTGCGTCACCGACGGGTTCGGGATCCGCAACCAGGGCGCGCCGGTCGCCGCGCAGATGGCCGCGCTGGCCGCCATCGCCGCGCGCCAGTCGTCCGAGGGCGGACCGCCGATCAGCGTCACCTTCTCCGTCGCCTTCGGCTGTCCCTTCGATGGCGAGGTCAGCGAGGACCAGGTGACGACGCTGGCCCGCGAGGCCGCGGCGCTTGGCGTGAGAGAGATCGCGATCGCCGACACCATCGGGGTCGCCGACCCCTGGACCGTGCGTGCGCGGATCGAGGCGGTGCGCAAGGTCGCGCCAGGCGCACGCCTGCGCGTGCATTTCCACGACACGCGGGGTACGGGCCTGGCCAACGCCTTCGCCAGCGTCGAGGCGGGGATCGACGTGCTGGACGCCAGCTGCGGGGGCCTGGGCGGCTGTCCCTTCGCCCCGAACGCCACAGGCAACATAGCCACCGAAGACCTGGTCTACATGCTGGGCCGCGCCGGTTACGACACCGGCTATGACATCGGCGCGCTGGTCGAGGCCGGCCGCTGGATCGGCGAGAAGATCGGCAAGGCGCCGATCTCCGCCCTCAGCCGCGCCGGCGGCTTTCCCCTCTAGGCTGTGCGGATTCCAGCCGGGCTGGCATAAGACCTAAGTAGGCCAGTCGTCCGGGTGCGGGCGGCGTTGGGCGGGGGACGCCGATCTAGATGGACGAACGGGGCTTTTTCTCCTTTCGCACGGCCTGGGCGATCCCGGCGATGGCGATCTTCACCCTCGCGCTCGGGACCTGGGGATGGATGAGCCACGGCCTGCAGTTCGACGACGCGCTCTATCGCTCGGTCGCGCTCTTCGACATCGGCAACGACGCCTATTCCCACGCCGAGGGCCTGCAGGACTGGCGTTTCCGGATCGGGCGCTGGACCGGGCTGGTGGTGGTGTTCAGCGCCGCCATCCTGGCGCTGGGCACCCTCCTGCAGCAGCGGGTGACGACGGCGGTGGCGCGCTGGACCAAGCAGGCGGTGGTGGTCATCGGCGGCGACAGCCTGGCGACGGCGGCGTTCGAGGCGGCGCGCCGCGCGAGGCGCAGTTCGCTGTGGCTGGGCGCCAACGCCTTCGGCTCGGCCGGGCTAGGCTCGATCGCCCTGCCCTGGCCGCCGCAGGATCGCTCGCAGACCGTCGCCGACCACTCCGGCAAGGCCGACCACATCCTGGTGGCCAACGACGACGACGCCGAGGCCCTGGCGCTGGTGCGCGCCGCGCGGACGGCGGCGTCGGAGGCCTACATCACCGTCCTGATGCGCGACGTGCGCCTGGCCGAGGAAGCCGGAGCGACCCTCAACGAGGCCCGCACGCGGGTGCTCAGCCAGGCGGCGGTGGCGGCGCGGGCGCTCAATCTGGCCCATCCGCCGTTCCTGATCGCCAAGGAGTTGGGACACGAGCGCATCCACGCCCTGATCATCGGCTTTGGCCAGACCGGCCAGGCGATCGCCCGCGACATGATCGTCAACTGCCGCACCACCTATCTGGAGCTGCCCAGGATCACCGTCATCGATCCCCAGGCCAAGGCGCTGGAGGGTGTCTTGCGGGTGCGCGCGCCGGAGATCGACGCCTGCGTGCAATCGCTATTCATCGAGGGCGAGATCGGCGGCCGAGCCGTCTCGCCCGACCCGACCAAGCTGGCCAGAGCGGTGGCCGAGGCCGGACCGATCACCGCGGCCTATGTGTGCCTGGCTACCGACGTCGACGGCCTCTCGGCGGCGGCGATGCTGCAGTCGCTGCTGCGCGCCGTCGACCTCACCGGCCCGCCGATCTTCGTGCGCCTGCGCGAGCTCAACACCGTCGCTGGCGACAGCGGGACCGGCCTGGACGCCCTGACGCCGTTCGGCGACCTGGCCTCGATCCTGGACGCCAGCGAATTTCTCTCCAACGCACCGGACGAGGCCGCGCGCGCGTTCCAGGAGGCCTATCGCGCGTCCCTGCCGGCCGAGCAGCGCGAGGACCAGGCCAACCGCGCAGCGTTTTCCTGGGACAGCCTCGATGAGACCTATCGCCAGATCATCCGCGACGCGGTGGCGCACATTCCCGCCAAACTGGCCAGCGCCGGGGCGCCGCCGGTGTTCTGGCGCGGCGTCACCGGCGTGCCGCAGCTGGCGCCGGGCGAGCGGCTGTTCGCCACCGCCGACAAACTTGAAGCGCTGGCGCGGTTGGAGCACGAGCGCTGGATGGCGCAACGGCGCATGGACGGGTGGCGCTGGACCGATCGGCCGCGCAAGGACGAGGCGCGGCGCCTGCATCCCTCGCTGAAGGCCTACGACGAGCTAACCGAGCAGGACAAGGAATACGACCGCGTCTACGTGCGTCAGACCCAGATGGCGTGCGGCGGACCTCCGGCCTGACCCGCTAGGGTCGGCTCACGCTCAGAACGGGACTTCCGACTCGTGGCTCGCGCTGGCCGCGGCGGCATGCGGGACGCGCTTGCGCGCCGGGCGCGGCGTCGCGCTGGCGACAGCGGCGTTGGAGGCGGCGGCGTTGGTCGCCTCGGGCGCGGCGGTGTTGGCCGCCGCAATGCTGGGCGCGCCGGGGGTCTGCGGGACGATGCCCGCCGGGGATGCGGCGCCGGGGCCAGGCGTGACGGTGGGCAGAGCGCCCGGCGGGACCGCCGCTGGCGCAGCGGCCGCGACCACGGGCGGCTTGGCGGCCGCCTTCTTGTTCAGGAACGAAGGAGCGACGAGCCCGGCGCCGATCACCAGCACCACCACCGCGGCGATGGCGACGAACACGCCGACCCGTGACTTGGCCTTTTCCGGCGGCGCGCCCATGGCCGCGGCGGCCGCCTTGAGGTCGGGCCGCCCGGCCGTGGGCGGCGGCGCCTTGCCGACGACGTCCGCGGGCTTGGCTGATTTCGCGTCGGCGGGCTTTTCCGCCGGCTTGGTTTCGGCCGCCCTGGCCGCGAGCGGCGGCGCAGCCGCCGGCGCGAGTTTGGTCTCGGGCGCCTTCAGCGCGGTCGCCGGCT
Source organism: Caulobacterales bacterium (assembly GCA_044445785.1). GTDB lineage: Bacteria > Pseudomonadota > Alphaproteobacteria > Caulobacterales > Caulobacteraceae > Acaudatibacter. The sequence continues at coordinate 26,393 of JBIOEF010000014.1, read as the reverse complement.
CAGGTTCGCGCCTGGCTTCGGCGACGACCGCTTCCTTCGGCTTTTCGACGACGGGGGCTGCGACCACGGCGGCGCTGACCGCGCTCGCGACCGCGGGCGCTGGAGCCGGCGCGGGCGCTGGCGCTGAGACAGGGGCTGGCGCATCGGCCTTCGCCGCCGGCGCCTCCGGCGCGGTCTCCGGCTTCACCACCGCCGCGGGCGGGGCGTCTTCGGGAAGGGCGCTGGCGATCCGCTCGCTCAGCTGGTTCATCGCCGTTTCCCAGTCGGAGAAGAAATCGATCCACTGGCGGGTGGCGAACTCGTAGGAGAAGGCGTCGCTGGGCGCGACGTCCTCGATCCTCAGCGGCACCACGATCAGCTTGTTCTGGCTGGCCAGCGCCAGCTCCTTGGTCATCTCCTCGGAGTTGTTTGAGTTGGCAGTGAACACCAGCAGCATCATCTTGGCGTTGCGGATCGCCCGCACGATCGCGACCTGGAAATTCTCGCCCGGCAGGATGTCGCGGCTGGAGATCCAGCAATGGAACCCGCGGCTTTCCAACGCCTTGCACAGGGTGCTGGCGACCTTCAGGTCCTGCCCCGCGTAGCTGATGAAAATATTCGCGCTCATGGCGTCGTCCGACTCAGGCCCCCACGGCGGATGTGCGAATTGGGCACTTAAACGGCAGCCCGCCTGGTGTTGCAAGCCACATTTCCAGACTCATCCTTGACCAAAGATTACTTGCTTCGACCTGCCTCACGCCAGGCCGACCCGCCGATCGCCTGCCTCGCGGGGCCCCGGCCGGCTTGCGGTCCGGCGCCGGCGTCGCTAGTTATCGCGCCCTTGCTCGGGGACCTGGAGAGGTGGCTGAGCGGTTGAAAGCACCGCACTCGAAATGCGGCATACTCGCAAGGGTATCGGGGGTTCGAATCCCCCCCTCTCCGCCAGCCTTTGGCAGCGGCTCGGCTCCGGGGCCGGAGCGCATGATCGTCAAGCTGCCCCTAGCCACAGCGGGATTTGTCGACTCAAGCCCTACCCCAGCCCGGCCCAAGCAGCTGGATCTGGCGCTCCCGGCACGCCGACAAGAGGTCGCGCATACTGCGTCGCCGGTTCACCCGTGAAAGTGCCACTCCGATCCCAGGCCCGCGACCTGGGTGTAGTGGATCTGGCCGCTGAGCCAGTCGCCGACGACGACGGCGCCGCCCGTGTTCTCGATCAGGAACTGATCGTGGCCTTCGCCGAGGTAGTCGCCGGCCCCGACGAACTTCCATTCGGCGCCCAGCGCCGCGATCTGAGTGTAGCTCGCCTGGCCGTTCACCACCTCGCCCACCACCACCGCGCCGTTGGTGTTCTCGATCAGGAAATCAGCCTTGCCGTCGCCCAGGAAGTCGCCGGAGCCGACGAACTTCCACTCCGCGCCAAGGCCGCCGATCTGGGTGTAACTCGCGTGACCGCCCACGACTTCGCCCGCGACGACGGCGCCGCTCGCGTTCTCGATCAGGAACTGGCTCGCGCCATGGCCGAGAAAGTCGCCGGTCTCGACGATCTTCCATTCCGGACCCAGGCCGCCGATCGAAGTGTAGCTGGCCTGGCCGTTCACCACCTCGCCCACCACCACCGCGCCGCTGGTGTTCTCGATCAGGAACTGGTCGTCGCCGTGGAGGAGGTAGTCGCCGACACCGTGAAACGTCCACTCCGGGCCCAGGCTTCCTACCTGCGTGTAGTGAACCTGGTTGTCGATGAAATCGGCGGCCCTGATCCAGCCGACCACGACGGCGCCATTGGCGTTCTCGATCAGGAATTGCGCCGCGGCGGTCGTCGGAACCTGCGCCTGCATGACGTATTCCGCGAGCCCGGTCTGGCCAAATCCATCCGCCAGAAAGTCGCCGTTGCCCCTGAACGACCACTCGGCGCCGAGGCCGGCGATCTGGGTGTAGCTGACCTGTCCGCCGGCGACCTCGCCCATCACCACCGCTCCGCCGGTGTTCTCGATCAACAGGTCCGAGCGTCCATCACCATTGAAATCCGACCACTGAGCCAGCTGGGCCACCAGCGAGACCTGGCGGTCGGCGAATTGCAGCAGTTCCATGTTGTTCAGGGTGTCGACGCCGTCCGCCCCCGCGCTCACGGTCCAGGATCCATCGCCGACCCGCTTGAGGGTCGCCGTGGAGGCGGCCACGTCATAGACGGCCGTGTCGACGCCGCCACCGCCGTCGAGAGTGTCGTTGCCCGGTCCGCCGGTCAGGGTGTCCCTGGCGAAGTCATCATCGCCAACATAGGCGATCGAGATGAGATCGAAGGTGAACGGCGTATTGCCATAGAGGTGATCGTCTCCAGCGCCGCCGGCGATGACGTCGGCGCCATAACCGCCCCAGACCAAGTCGTTTCCATCTCCAGCGTCGATCGTATCGGCGCCAAGTCCGCTGCGGATCTGATCGTTTCCGGCGCCGCCGGTGATCTGGTCGTTACCGGCGCCGCCATCGATGATGTCGTTCCCGTCCCCGCCGTCGATGATATCGCCGCTCGGGCCGCCGGTGATATGATCGTCGCCGGCGCCGCCGAAGATCTGGTTGGGGCCCGTGCCACCGACGATCGTGTCGTTCCCGCCCCCGCCGCTGAGCACATCGCCGCTGTCATTGCCGTTGATGACATTGTCCAGCTCGTTGCCCGTGCCGTTGAGCGGGCCGGCGCCGAAGTCAAGGTACAGATTTTCCACGTTTGCGGGGAGCGTGTAGCTGACGCTGGTGTTGATCGTATCGATCCCCTCGCCGGGGTTCTCGACGACCTTGTCGCCGGGATTGTCGACGAAATAGGTGTCGTTGCCCGCCCCGCCGATCATGGTGTCGGCGCCCGGACCGCCATCGATGATGTTGTTGTCGGCATTGCCGGTGATGACATTGTCGAGCGCGTTGCCGGTCGCGAAAGTCCCGGTCACCAGGACCAGGTTCTCGACGTTGGCGGGCAGGGTGTAGGAGGAGAAGCCGTCTCCCTCGTGGACCTCGACCGTATCGGTTCCTTGTCCCGGCAACTCGCCGACGACATCGCCCTGATTGTCGACGACATAGGTGTCGTCGCCCGGGCCGCCGAACATCACGTCCGCGCCCGGGCCCCCGTCAAGACGATCGTTGCCTGAAGTGCCGACCAGATAGTCCGAGCCGGCTGTGGGGGTCTCATGCGGGTTAACGATGTAGCCCAGGACGTCCATTTCCCGCAGGTCGGTGGTGGAGACCAGCATTGGGACACCGATCTCGGCGACAGCCTGGAAGGCGTCGCCGTGTGCGGACGAGTTCCAGTCTCCGGGGTCACCGTCCCCTCCCGTTGCGTTGAAACCGATCAGGTTGGTGTGGCCGTCGGTGGAGAAGAAGGTCGGATTCTGGTCGAGCGGCCCGTGGCGGAACAGGTCGAGCGGGGTATTGGGAGCGGACGGTTGTCCCAGGAAACTTACCCGCCCCAGCACCTCCGATATCTCGTGCTCGAGCGTGCCGATGGCGTCGTATTCGCCGCTGACGCCGCGGTTATTCGGATCGTAGGTGAAGGGCGCGCCCGAGCTGAGGCCGACGAACCCATCTATCGCGTTCGGGTCTCCGTTGAAGAGCCCCAGCGCCTTGGCTTCGGCGCTGGTGACCGAGAAACCAACTCCATTGCTGGGATCGCTGCCAGGAAAGGCGGCGATCGAGGTCGCATCGTCCGGCGACGTCGAGGCTGCGCCGAGCGCCGCCGTGACCTGGGCGAAATTGAACATGGAACTGGCGGGTCGGGAATCGCCGCTAGCGCGGATCGGCGACTTCGTGATCTACGCGGACCCGTGCGATCCTGCGGTCGACGCCCATGTCCTCAGAGGTCCGTATGAGCCACACGTGACCTGGGTGTTCAATGAACTCATGCTGGCCGCCGGCGCTGCTAGGATCGGATAACCACCAGGCGAGGTCCCAAATGGCGAAGAAGAAGGTCGGCATCCAACTGCCGCGGCAGGCCCAGAACCAGACGGTCGAGGAGCGCTTCGCCCTGGAGCTGGAGGGCCTCGCGCCGGTGGCCGATATCATCGAGATCCGCGCCGACACGCCCGCCGAGTTCGCCGCCGGCGTCGGCGATCTGGACGCCATCATCACCTCCTGGGGGCTGCGCATCGACCGGCAGGTGGTCGAGAGCCTGAAGCGCTGCGTGGTGATCGGCGTCGGCAGCGTCGGCGTCGACATGGTGGACGTGGACGCCGCCACGGCCGCGGGCATCGTGGTCACCAACGTGCCGGACGTCTTCATCGAGGAGGTGGCCGACCACGCCATGATGCTGCTGCTGGACGTGGCCCGGCTCACCACCACCATGGCGCGGATGGCGCGCGAGGGTGAGTGGTACCAGGCGCGCCCGATCCTCAGCCGCATACCCCGGCTTCTCGGCCAGACCCTGGGCCTCTACGCCTTCGGCAACGTCGCCCGCTGCACCGCCAGGCGCGCCCAGGCCTTTGGCCTCCGGGTCATCGCCTATGATCCCTACGTCAGCGAGCTGGAGATCACCGCCGCGGGGGTCGAGCCCGTCGGATTTGGCGAGTTGCTGGAGCGCAGCGACTACCTCTCGATCCACGCGCCGCACAACGAGGAGACCGAGCACGCCATCGGCGCGGCGGCGCTGGCGCGGATGAAACCGACGGCGATCATCATCAACACCGCCCGCGGGCCCCTGATCGACGAGGCGGCGCTGATCGAGGCCCTGCAGACGGGGGTCATCGCCGGCGCCGGGCTGGACGTGCTCGAGCAGGAGCCGCCCTCGAACAACAACCCGCTGCTGACCATGGAGAACGTGCTGGTGACGCCCCACGTCGCCTCGGCCACCACTCGCATGCGGCCCGAGACCCGGCGGCGCGTGGGCCGCGAGGTGGCGCTGGTGCTGCGCGGCCGCTGGCCGATGAGCTGCGTCAATCCCACCGTGCTGCCACGCGTGGCGCTGGAACGCTGGCAGCCGTATCCGATGAGCCGCGGGCCCAACCGGTGAGCCAACGCGGCTGAGCGGCGGACCTTGGGACGCCAGGGGCGCGGCGAGATCCTTTTCACCACGAAGGCACGAAGGACACAAAGGGGCGCTTCGCGCCCAGCCAAACACCCACCGTCCGCTACGACTATCCGGCGCCCCGAAGGGGCGCCCTTGGTGTCCCTTGCGCCTTCGTGGTGAAACGAGCGGATCGGCTTGCGCCCCTGCCGAAAGTTCTGCCTAGGTCCGGTTGTCAGCGAAGATTGGAGACTCGGCATGAAGGTGGTTGAGGCGATCGCCAAGGCGATGAAGGCCGAGGGCGTCGACATTCTCTTCGCCTATCCGGTGAACCCGCTGATCGAGGCGGCGGCGGCCGAGGACATCCGCACCATCATCGTGCGCCAGGAGCGCGTTGGCCTGCACATGGCCGACGCCTATTCACGGATGTCGTCCGGCGACAAGATCGGGGTCTTCTGCATGCAGCACGGTCCGGGCGCCGAGAACGCCTTCGGCGGGGTCGCCCAGGCCTATTCGGAATCGGCGCCGATCCTGGTGGTCCCGGCGGGCTATCCGCGGCGCCTGGCGCACTACTATCCGAACTTCAACTCGGTCCAGAACATGCGCCACATCACCAAGTGGGCCGAGCCGCTGACCATGGGCCGGGCGGCGCCGGAGGTGCTGCGCCGGGCCTTCTTCCAGCTGCGCAACGGCCGTCCTGGCCCGGTGCTGATCGAGGTGCCGGTGGATGTGTTCGGCGAGGAGGTCCCGGAGGGCTGGACCTATACGCCGAGCTTCAAGGCTCGCACCGCTCCTGACCCCGAGGCGCTGGCGACGGCGGCGAAGGTCCTGGCCGCCGCCGAGCGGCCGGTGATCTACGCCGGCCAGGGCGTGCACTACGCCAAGGCCTGGGACGAGCTGAAGGCGCTGGCGGAGGATTGGAATATTCCCGTCACCACCTCCATCGAAGGCAAGAGCGCCTTTCCGGAGGACCATCCGCTGTCGCTGGGCAGCGGCGGGCGCGCCAATCCACGCCCCGTGAAGGCGTTCCTGAAGGAAGCGGACGTGATCCTGGGCGTCGGCTGCAGCTTCGCGCTCACCGGCTTTGGCGTGCCGATGCCGGCCGGCAAGACCATCATCCACGCCACGCTCGACCCGATGGACCTGGCCAAGGACGTGCCGGTCCAGCACGGCCTGATCGGCGACGCCAAACTGACGCTGGCGGCTCTGCGCGCGGCGATGTCGTCCCACGATCGGGCGCCGGCCGCCGCCCGGGCCGGCGCGCCCAGCCGCATCCGCGAACTGCGCGAGGCCTGGCTGGCCGATTGGACGCCCAAGCTCGCCAGCCAGGAGACGCCGATCAATCCCTACCGGGTGATCGCCGAGCTGAACCGGCTGGTCGACAAGGAAGCGACGGTGATCACCCACGACGCCGGCAGCCCGCGCGACCAGATGACCCCCTTCTGGGACGCGACGGCGCCGCTCTCCTACATCGGCTGGGGCAAGACGACCCAGCTGGGCTATGGCCTGGGCCTGGCCATGGGCGCCAAGCTCGCCAGGCCGGGCCATCTCTGCATCAACGTCTGGGGCGACGCCGCGATCGGCTTCACCGGCATGGACTTCGAGACGGCGGTGCGCGAGCGCATCCCGATCCTTTCGATCCTGTTCAACAACTTCTCGATGGCGATCGAGATTCCGATCATGCCGATCAGCCAGGCCAAGTATGGCTCGACTGACATCTCGGGCAACTACGCCGACATGGCCAAGGCCTTCGGCGGCTACGGCGAGCGCATCACCGACCCTGGCGAGATCGTCGCGGCCCTGAAACGCGGCATCGAGGCGACGCAGCGCGGCCAGGCGGCGCTGCTGGAATTCATCACCGCCAAGGAGATCACCATCTCCAGCGAGTGAGCGACAGGCGCGCCCTGGCGGTCAGGTCAGCGCCGCAGCGCCGACAGCTGGTCGGCCGCAGCCATGGCGGCGCGATACCCGGCGGCTACGGCTCGATCGTAGGCCTTCCAGTCCTGCAGGCCGACACCCTCGACCTCGGGAACAATCTCAACCAAGTCGTCGCGAGCCGCGGTCTCCGCGGCGAGGCTGGATACGGTGGCGGCTCGGATCAGCACGGAGACAATCGGTGGTCCCCTGAGCCACGCCCCCGACGTGAGCCAGCGCCATCCCGAGGGCTTGAGCAGCAGATCGCTGGGCCGTAGCCCCTGGGCGAGGGCCACGTCGACCCCGATCGTCACCCCATCGTGCTGTTCGCGGACGAGATCCGCCGGCAGGTTGCCCACCAGAGCGCCGTCGACCAGCACGTGGCCCTTCTCCACCACCGGCGGCAGTACGCCGGGCAGGGATAGCGACGCGCGAAGGGCCCGGCGGAGCGATCCGCGTCGGTGAATGTGCATGGCGCCCGTGGTCAGGTCGGTGGAGACACAGGTGAACGGCCGCCAAAGGTCGCTGATCTGGACATCGCCGAAGTGGGTCTTCAGGCGGCGATCGACGACGTGTCCGCGGGTCATGGCCAGGAAAGGGAAGGCGATGTCCGACAGGGGGCTGGAGTTCACGAACGCGTCGCGCAGACGCCAGTCCATCTCGGCGTCCTCCCAGCCCATGGCCAGGCCCGCGGCGATGACGGCCCCCATGGAGGTGCCGGCGACGAAGTCGATGGGGACGCCCAGCTCGGCCAGGGCCCGCGCGACCCCGACATGGGCGTAGGCCCTGGCGCCGCCGCCCGACAGCGCCAGTCCGACAGAGTTGCCCGTGTAGATGCGCGCCAGTCGCGCCACGTCCGCCGCTTCGCCCGTTCGGATCTGGAGCAGCCGCGAGGCGGGGGCGGTGTCGAGCCAGCGGTCGGAACCTCTGGGCCGCCGACCGCTGGCCGGCTGGACCAGAATGACATCGATGAGGCGCTGTTTGCGGATCGCCGCGGCCACGAACGGGACGGACACGTCGGCGGCCGGCGCGTCGGCGTCGGCCACGAGGATCAGTCGGTCGATCTGCCGACCGCAATAGTCCGTGAAATCGGCGTCCCGGCGCTCGGCCGCCATCAGCACGAAGTCGTGCTCCACTTCCAGGGCGTGGAGATAGGAGGGCGCGCTGTCGTCCGCCTCGGCGCCCAGAACCGCGACTTCGGCGCCCAGCGCGCGCATGGCCGTGGCCAGTCGTTCGGCCAGCTCGCGCATGGCGACGTTGTCGCTGATCGCCACGAACCCCAGGATGGAGCTCTTGCGACGTTCCGTCGGCTGGGACGTCCCCATCCGCTCCAGAGCGGCTCGCGCCACTTCCGCCAGAAAGTCGGGCCTATCCCTCAGCAGCGCCACGGCGCGATCAGCCGGGATCGCCTGAAGCTCGGAGTCGCGCAGGGCGGTAAAGGTTGTGCGGTAGCGGCCATCCCCCAGAAGCTGGGCGCCGCCAATCAGCGCCCCGGGCCGATGCACGGTCAAAAGACGCCCGCCGCCCTCGGCCATCGGCTCGACTTCGGCGAGCCGCCCGGCCGTGAGCCTGAAGAGGGCCTGAACCGTTTCGCCGGCAAGGACGAGCGGCGTCCCGCCCGGCAGCGCCATCAACGAGGCTTCAGAGGCGAAGGCGTCGTCGAGGGCGCCTGGCATCGGCCGGCAATCCAGACGGTTGGGACAAAGGCGCGCGCATCATTCCACCAATGCTCGGCAGAGGCCATCCGCCCCGATCGGAGACATCAAGGCGGCGACGTACAACGGCGATCGCGCGGGGGGCGTCTACTTCAACGTGCTGAGATAGGCGATCAGATCGTCCAGCTGAGCCGGGTTCTTCAGGCCGCCGTAAGGCATCTTGTTGCCAGGCACCATCTTCGAGGGCGCCGGCAGATAGTCGTGCAGGCGCTCGGCCGACCAGGCCCCCCCCACCGCCTTCATGGCGGCGGAATAGGTGTAGCCCTTGACCGATCCGGCCGGCCGGCCGACCACGCCAAAGAGCGTCGGTCCCAGGATCGTCGGACCTCCCCGCGCGGACGAATGGCAGACGGCGCACTGCTGGGAGAACACGGCCTTGCCGTGGACCGGGTCTCCCGCCATCGCCGGCGAAGCGGCGATGGCGCTGATGGCGAGAAGCGCCGCGGCTGTGGCAAGGGCGTGGCGCATCAGAAGGCGATCCATGTGAAGACCCTCAAGGTGTTGTTGTCAGAGGCGTTGGCGCCGGCGCCATCGTAGTTGGAGCTGGCCCCGTTGAACTGGGTGTAGGCCGTGTACTGGAGGCCGACCCGCACGTTGAACCGCGCGCCGAACGGCGAGTTGCCGGCGCCCCACGGCGTGCCGTCGACCTGGAGCATCACCCCGGAGGTGTCGGGCTTCAGGGTTCGGTTGCCCCCGTAGAGCCCTTCATCGGCCGAGCCGGTGTCGCTGAAGCCCTGCACGGTGAAGCCGATCTTGTTGTGCCAGTAGTAGGAGGCGTCGGCACGCACCTCGTTCAGCGAATTCTTGTCGTTCGCGGCCGCCCCGATCTCTTCGGACGACGAGGCGTTCAGGGTCTGCTGCTCATTTATGTAGCGAGCGTTGAACGTGATCACGTCGCTGTTGGCGAGCGTCTGCTGGTAGGAGCCGTCGACGCCCACGTCGAGGTAGCCGTCCGTGCCGGAGTCCTGGATGCGCATCGGATAGATATCCGCCTGCATGATGAAGGCGCCGATCTCGAAGTTCGAGGTGTCGAACTTCTTCTGGAAGGCGACCCGGCCATAGGGCGCGCCGCCGCGGATGCTGCCGAAACCGAAGGGGTCGGCGCCCAGGTGCGTGAGCGCGCTGGCGCTCGGCGACCAATAGGCGCCGCCTTCCAGATAGATCTCCGAATTGATCCAGGCGTAGCCGGTGAGGCCAATGCTGGTTTGCGCCAGGGCGCCCGAGATCATCGGCGACGCGCCGCCGCCGGGCGCGAGCGCCGAGCCGGTGTAGGGAAAGCCCCAGGCCGGCGTCGTGTTCCACACGTCCTGGACCGTCGGATTGTTGTTCAGGCTCGCGCCCAGCACCACATTGGCGCCGCCGATCTGGGTGGTGGTCACGGCCCGCAGGTCGGTATTGTCCCAGGTGAAGGCTTTGCCGATGCCGTCGTAGGTGGTCTGAACGAAGGCGCCGAAGTGCGAGCCGAAGCCGCCGGCGAAGAAGACGCTGACCTGATCCAGGGGGACGTTGTCGTTGACGCCAAAGCCAGGGGGCGGCGGTGGCGGCTGGTCCTTCTGGGTATGGACGAAGGACGCCACGGCCATCACCGAGAGCGGCACGTTGAAGCTGCCCGACCGCGTCGTATAGCCGCCGATCTTGAACTCGCGCCCGTAGGCGGTGAGCTGGGGCCCGAAGCCGCCGATGTGGCAAGCCTGGCAAGGCTGTCCGGTCTGGACGGCGAACGCGGGCACGGCCCGCGCCGGCGAGGCGCCAAAAGCGAGCGCCATGACGGCCAGCAGGCCCATGAGGCCCTGGCCGCGCCACTTGGCGATCGCCTGCTTGAACTGATCGGTCCGCATAAATCCCTCCACCGCCTTGGGTTGGCGATTCCAGACTTGTTCTTCGCCCATCGGCGCCCCCCGCGCTTTGATCCTGATCAAGGGCCTAAGCCTCAGCGCCGCGGCGGGCTACTTGCCTTGGAGCAGGTCCATGAACGGGGGAAACGTGAGCGCGAGGCCCGCCAACAACATGGTGAAAGCCGCCGCGTTGACGCGTGTGAGGTTCACGTCTCGACGGGCCCAGAGCCTTGCCAGGCCAAACCACGCCGCCAGCCAGACGATCACCGCGCCAAGCGTGACGCCCGACAGCGGTCCCGTGGGCTTCCACACGTTGAACGCCTGGTGAAAGACCGGCCAGGCGTCGCCCGCGAAAGCGAACACGCCAAGCGCCAGGAAGCCGACGCCCGCGGCCAGGATAGCCGCGGCGCCCAACCCGTTGGGCAGCAGGTCCGGCGCGTCTCTGGCGGGCGGTCTCGCCATCCTACTTGCGGCCCATCAGGACGATCTCGGGACCGCCGCGCACCGGCGCGAACTTGTTCAGGAAGGCCCCAAACGCGCCGGCCACCGCCGTCGCCAGGAACGCCGCGGCGGTGAAGCCCAGAACCGCGTTGCGCAGCTGACGATGCCGGCCAAGCTGCGGTCCGTACTTGATGAACACATAGGCGACCATGGTCATGGCGATGGGCGTGAACCAGGCGATGTGCTCCTTCCACTCCATGCCCAGCGAATGCCAGCCGGCCGTGAGCGGGTTCGACAGCAGCAACCGCTGGGGATAGGCGGCAAGGTCAGTGACCCCGGCGGGCGGGACCGCACGATACCAGGGATAGGCCAGGTAGGAACCGGAGAGCACCGTGAGCCAGGCCAGCGCCGTCATGCTGATCAGGTAGAAGCGGAACATCCGATCATGGCCCGGCGGGGCCGACCACTGCGGGCCGGCCACGGCCGTGGCGTAGATCACCCCGATGGCCCCGGAAAAGGCGAGCATGAAGAGCACGCCAAAGCCCATGCCGTGCAGGATCACGATCAGATCGCGAAAGCTGAGCTCCATGTCTCAGTCCCTATGGCGCGATTTGGGCGGCTGAAACAGCGCTTCGGCTACTGCGCGGCCGGCAACTTGCTGTGCAGGTACTCGCCGATCAGCATCACCGTCGGCTCCAGCATCTCGATGTCGTTGAGCGAATCGGTGGCGGCCGACCTGGCGAATGCCATGGCCTCGGCGTCATGGGCTTTCTCGCCGGCGGCGTAGAGATCGTTGAGCACGTCCGTCACCGCGACGTGCTCCTGGAAGATCTGCTCGCGATCGGCCTTGACCTTGTCGGTCATCGCCATCGCCCAGGCCATGTCCGGCGTCACCTTGCCGTCGGCCAGCTGCGGCAGGAGCGTCAGCGGCGGCATGATGTAGTCCTGCTCGCGCTGGGTGTGGGCCTTGAAGAGCGCCAGCGCCCTGGTCGCCGCCGCGCCCACCACGCCCGGACGCTTGGCCAGCACCGTCAGCCGGTCCATCGTCTCTTCGTGCTCGACGCGGAGCGACTGCGGAATGTCGTGCGCGGCGACGTCCGGCGCCGGCTGGGCCAGCGCCACGCCGGTTGGGACGATGCACGCCGCAGCCGTCAGGGCCAGCAGCGAAAGCAACGACGATGACATTGGACGCATCCCTGGTCCTCCAAGAAGATTTCCGCCGAACGGACTTCGTCGATCCAATTCCGGCGACACAGTCAATGTCACAGGAGCCTCGCCTACGACTTGACCTGGATCAACGCCAATTTCATCGCCGGTCATACCGCGATCGAGTGGCGAAGGGCGCCGGCGTCGAGGTGCGCGTCGAACGCGGCGCAGACAGATCGCACGAACGGCCGGCCGAGCGGGGTCACGCGCACCGCCTCATCCCGCCGCTCCACGAGCCCGTCGCGCTCCAGCGCCGCCAGGAATGACGTGGCGCCCGCCAGGCTCTCTGGACCGCGACCGTGCCTTCGGCGGATCGCGCCGAGGTCGGCCGAGAAGCCGCACATCAGGGCCTCGATGATCTCGCCGCGGAACGCATCTTCGCCCGTCACCAGGACGCCGCGCGCGGTGGGGAGTTCACCCGCGGCCACGCGCTTGCGCCAGGCGAGCTCGGTCGGCTCGTTCTGCACATAGCCCTGCGGCAGGCGGCCGATCGAGGAGACGCCGAAACCGATCAACGTCTCCGCCTCGTCGGTGGTGTAGCCCTGGAAGTTGCGGTGCAGCCGGCCCTCGGTCAGCGCCATGGCCAGCGAATCGTCTGGCCGGGCGTAGTGGTCGAGACCGATCCGCACATAGCCCTCGCTGGCGAGGCGCTGGGCGGCGGCCTCGCATTGGTCGAGCCGCTCGGCCTCGTCCGGCAGATCGGCCTCGTTGATCAGCTTCTGGTGCGCCTTCATCCAGGGCACGTGAGCATAGCCGAAGAGGGCGAGGCGGTCGGGCTTAAGCGCGAGCACCTGGTCCAGCGTCGCGATCACATCGGCCTCGCGCTGGCGGGGCAGGCCATACATCAGATCAAGGTTGAGCGAGACGACGCCCGCCTCGCGCAGCAACCGCGCGGCGCGCGCCACCACCTCGAACGGCTCGTTGCGGTTCACCGCCGCCTGCACGTCCGGCGAGAGGTCCTGCACGCCCAGGCTGGCGCGGGAAAGCCCGTGGTAGGCCGCGGCCCGCACCCACTCGGGCCTGAGCTGCGACGGGTCGATCTCGGCGGCGATCTCGGCGTCAGGGGCGAAGCGGAACACCTGGCGCAGCGCGCCGAACATCACCGCCAGATCATCGACGCCCAGCATGTTGGGCGTGCCGCCGCCCAGGTGCAGGGCGTCGACCTTCAGCCGGGCGGGCAGGCGCCGCTCGACCAGGGCCATCTCCTGGGTGAGCAAACCCACGTAGCCGCTCATGGATTCGCCCCGGTGGATGACGCGGGTGTTGCAGCCGCAGTACCAGCAGAGCCGGGCGCAGAACGGCACATGGACGTAGAGCGAGACGGACCGCTCCGCCGGCAGTTCGCCCAGCCAATCGGCGTAGGTCGAGGCGTCCACCGCCGGGGTGAACTGCGCGGCGGTGGGATAGCTGGTGTAGCGAGGGGCGCGACCGCCGTATCGGGGCAAGAGCGCGATCCGGCGCAGGCGCATGGCGGTGTCGCAGGCAAAGGTCATGGCGCGCCTCCCGGCGTCTCGTCGTATCGGTCGCTCATCGTGAGCGGGGGTAGGTCGGCTATGGGTGCGACTCGGGTGTGCTGAAGGTGACGGTCTGTCGTGGCGCGGCCATCTGCGGCGCCGGCGGTCCGAGCGCCAGCCAAAGGACGAAGGCGAGCATGGTTAGGACGCCGAGCGCGGCCCAGGCCAGCGGTCGACGGCTTCCGACGCCCCACGTCTGGAACACCGCCCGGTGCGGGAGATCGTCGAGGCTGCGGCCGATCGCTCGCATTTCCGCGTGAGGTGTGGTCCGCCCTGGCTGCATTCTGTTCATGGCCCAAGCTCGCGCAGGCCATCGCCGGTCGCCTTGATGTGTATCAAGCTGAGACGGGCTCTCCGATACGGCCGGCCGAGGGCGGCGCCACACGCGGCTGTCGTCATCGAAACAGCGACCCTATAGTGCGCAGCGTCGATTCTTAAGGGCGGCTGCGTGAACCGGCGGCGCGAAATCATCTGGGGTTATGCGGTCGCCTTGGCGGGCGTCGCGGCCGCATTCGGCGTCCGTGTTCTGGGACAGTCGGTCCTGGATCAACCGGCGGCGTTCCTGGTGTTCCTGCTGCCGGTGCTGGGCGCCGCGGGCCTGGGCGGCGCGGGCCCTGGCGTCGTAGCGACCCTGCTCTCAACCGTGGGGGCGTACTTGCTGCAGGTTTCGCCCACCGGCGCCCGGGACGTCGTCGGTCTGGGGTTGTTCACGATGATCGGCTTTTGCCTCGCCTACGGGGGCGAACGCTTCGCCATCGCCCAGCGCGGCGCCGGGGAGACCGAACGCGGCCTCCGGGAACGCGAGGCGCACCTGCAGTCGATCCTGGACACGGTTCCCGATGCGATGATCGTCATCGACGAGAAGGGCTCGATACAGTCGTTCAGCGCCGCCGCCGAGCGCCTGTTCGGCTGGAACGGACCCGAGGTGATCGGCCAGAATGTCGACCGGCTGATGCCCCCGCCCTATCGCACGGCGCACGACGGCTACCTGATGCGCTACCTGACCACGGGCGAGCGGCGGATCATCGGCATCGGCCGGGTGGTGGTGGGGCAGCGGCGCGACGGCTCGACGTTCCCGATGGAGCTGTCGGTTGGCGAGGTGAAGGTGGCGGATCGGCGCTTCTTCACCGGCTTCGTCCGCGACCTGACCGATCGCCAGCAGACCGAAGCCAGGCTGCAGGAGCTGCAGTCGGAACTGGTGCACGTCTCGCGCCTGACCGCCATGGGCGAGATGGCTTCCTCGCTGGCGCACGAGCTGAACCAGCCGCTCTCGGCCATCGCCAACTACCTGCGCGGCTCGCGCCGGCTGCTCGACAAGGGCGATCCGGCCGATCGGCCCAAGCTTTCGGACGCTCTCGACAAGGCCGCCGACCAGGCGCTGCGGGCCGGCTCGGTGATCCATCGCCTGCGCGACTTCATCGGCCGCGGCGAGACCGAGCGGAAGGTCGAGAGCGTCTCCAAACTGATCGAGGAAGCGAGCGCGCTGGCGCTGGTGGGGGCCAAGGAGCTGGGCGTGCGGGTGACCATGCAGTTCGACCCCAAGGCCGATCTGGTGCTGGCCGACCGGGTGCAGATCCAGCAGGTGGTGATCAACCTCCTGCGCAATGCGATTGACGCCATGGGCGTCTCCAAGCGTCGCGAGCTCA
Source organism: Caulobacterales bacterium (assembly GCA_044445785.1). Taxonomy (GTDB): domain Bacteria; phylum Pseudomonadota; class Alphaproteobacteria; order Caulobacterales; family Caulobacteraceae; genus Acaudatibacter. Next base: position 11,165 of record JBIOEF010000014.1, on the reverse strand, counting down.
GCGTGCGGGTGGCCAATCAGGGCGACGGCTTTGCGGTGGTCGCGGTGGCCGACACCGGTCCTGGCATGAGCGAGGAGGTTCGCGCCCGCCTGTTCGAGCCGTTCATGACGACCAAGAAGGAGGGGATGGGCGTGGGCCTTTCAATCTGCCGGACCATCGTCGAAGCGCACGGCGGAACCATCTGGGCGCAGAACAACGAAGACACCGGCGCGACGTTCTCTTTCACCCTGGCTCTGGCGGAGGTCGCGGCCGATGCCTGAGCGCAAAGCGCATGTGATCGACGACGACGAGGACGCCCGCGAATCCCTGGCCTTCCTGCTCGAAGCCGCCGACGTGCCGGTCCAGACCTACCCCAGCGCCCGCGCCTTCCTCGCCGTCGCGGCCGAGGCCCGCGGCGTGGTGGTGACCGATGTGCGAATGCCGGAAATGGACGGACTGGAGCTGGTGCGTCGGCTCAAGCAGCAGGGCGTCACCCTGCCGGTGATCGTCATGACCGGCCATGGCGATGTTCCTTTGGCGGTCGAGGCGATGAAGGCGGGCGTTGTCGACTTCATCGAAAAGCCCTTCGACGACGTGACCATGCTGGGCGCGATCCGCTCCGCCTTCGCCCGCGAGAGCCAGGACGAACCGCAGTCGGGCGAAAGGACCGAGTTCATCCGCCGCATCGCGACACTATCGGTCCGGGAGCACCAGGTTCTCGACGGTCTGGTGGCCGGCAAGGCCAACAAGGTGATCGCCTACGACCTCGACATCAGCCCACGCACCGTCGAGATCTACCGCGCGAACGTGATGACCAAGATGCAGGCCCGCAGCCTCTCGGAGCTGGTCCGGATGGCCCTGGTCGCCGGGGTGGCCTAGCGGCTAGGCGTGGGAGGCGATCGCCTCGTCGATGCGCCGACGCAGCTCGCCGGTGATCAGCGGCTTCTCGACGATCGGCACGCCGGCGGCCGCGGCGGCGCGTCGGCAATGGGCGTCCGGATTGCTGGTGATCAGGATCGCCGGCGAGAGCACCTGGCGCTCGCGCAAGGCGGCGATCAGCTCCAGGCCGTTGCCGTCGGGCAGCTTCAGGTCGACGACCAGGCAGTCGGCCGAGATCGGGTGGTCGAGCAGCGATTGTGCGGCGGTGTAGGCGCGCACGTCGAATCCATCGGCCTCCAGGGCGAACTTCAGCGCGCCGAGCAGGGAGATGTCGTCCTCCACGAGCACGATCCTCGGCCGGCCGCTGTTCGGAGGCGAACTGGGCATTTGGCGATCGTGACGGGGGGCAAGGCCAGCCGCTTTGATCCTGGTCAATTGGGCCCCAAGAGCGTCCGCTTCCGTATTATTCCTTAGGGACTAGACACGAATTTCGTCTGGCATGGGCCCGGGTTACTCAACGACCGTCCAATCTGGGCGGGAGATTTGTGATGCATGCTCAATCCATCGCCTTCACGCGCCAGGCGCCATCGCGGCCGCCGCTCGCCGACGATGCGGAAGAGATCAAGCTGATGGGCGTCGCCAAGCGCTTCGCCCGCGATCAGGAGATTTTCGGCGAGGGCGAAAGCGCCGAGCTCGTCTACAAGGTTGTCTCCGGCGCGGTGCGCTGCTTCCGGGTTCTGGCCGACGGCCGCCGGCAGATTTCCGAGTTCTACCTGCCGGGCGACGTGTTCGGCGTCGAGGCCGGACCGGACCGCAGCTGCAACGCCGAGGCGGTCAGCGAAACGGTGGTGATCCAGGCGCGCCGCTCGCAACTGCTCGCCGATGACTTCGATCAGGGCGCCAAGATGTGGCGCCTGGCGGTTCGCGAACTGCAACGCAGCCAGGATCATATCCTCACGCTCGGCCGCCGCGCCGCGGGCGAACGGGTGGCGAGCTTCCTGGTCGACCTGGCCACGCGCACGGAGGCCGGGGATGACCTGGAGCTGCCGATGTCGCGCCAGGACATGGCCGACTATCTGGGCCTGACCATCGAGACGGTCTCGCGCACCTTCACCCAGCTGCAGGCGCAGAACCTGATCCGGCTCAGCGGCTGCCGCCACGTCAGCCTCGCCGATCGCGGCGCGCTCCACGAACTCTGCGAATAGGAGGACACAGCCGTGCCCGCATTGCCATTGCCCCAATTCGCCTTCCTGGTCGGCGTGATCGCCGCTTTTGTCGCCTTTATCGTGACGCTCTTCTCGGTCTATATCCACGTCAACGCCGAGAGCGCGAACGCCGCCGCGCAGGCGCCGGAGCGTGAGGTGACCCCAGCGCGACGGGCGCCCGCAACGCCTGTTCCGCACCACTAGGCCGGGGCGCTCCGAGCCGATCGCCCGGGTTGCTTCGAGGCGCGACATGAAACACGTCGTCATTCTCGCTCATCCCAGCGGCCATAGCTTCAACGCCGCTGCGGCCAAGGCCTACCTTCGGGCCGCCCAATCGATGGGCCACTCGGCGGTGCTTCGCGATCTCTACGCCATGGGCTTCGATCCGCGACTGGGCGCGCAGGAGCTGCCATGGGCGCCGGATTTCGCCCCGGGCGCCGACGCGATCGCCGAGCGGGCGCTCATCGCGGAAGCCGATGTGATCGTCTTCGTCTACCCGCTGTGGTTCAACGCGCCGCCAGCGATGCTCAAGGGCTATGTCGAGCGGGTGTTCGGCATGGGTTTTGGCTACGAGGACGCCCAGCCCGGCGTGCGGCCGCTTCTTGCGGGCAAGCGCCTGGTCAGCCTCTCCAGCTCCGGCGCGCCCGCGGCCTGGGTCGATCAGACCGGCGCCCTGAGCCGCCTGCGCGTCGGGTTCGACGAGCACCTGGCGGCCGTTTGTGGACTGACTGTACTCGAGCACCTGAACTTCGGCGCCGTGACGCCCGGCATCCGGCCGGACGCAGTCGAGGCGATGCTGGGCGAGGTTGACGCCCTGGCGCGGAGGCTTTTCAGTCCCGCAGCCTCCGTGGCAGCCCTTACGTAGCCGGCCCGAATGTCGTGATCGCCTCGCGGCCGCTAGAACCAGAAAGTCGCAGGCTCCGCGGCCATCACAGGAAGTCCCAATGACCTACGCCGCCATTCTCACTCATGTGCAAGTCGACTCCGACTCCGCGCCCCGCCTGGCCTGCGCCGTGGACATGGCTGAGCGTTTCGGCGCGGCGCTCATCGGCGTGGGCGCCGAGATGGTGCCGCCGCTGGCCTTCGATGGCGGCTTCTACAGCCTCGAAGCCGACTGGGCGACCGCCATGCGCGAATCCATCGAAGGCCGATTGAAGCTGGCGCGCGCCAACTTCAAGACCGCCGCCAACGCGCTGGGCGCGACCGCGACCTGGGAATGCGGGCTGCAGTTGCCGGCGCCCGCCGTGGCCGCAGCCTCCCGCGCCGCCGACCTGATCGTCGCCGGCGGAACCTCACACAAGACCGATCCGTATCGAGACGCCGACGCCGGCGAACTGGCCCTCATCTCCGGCCGGCCGGTGCTGGTCGCGCCGCCCAAGGGCCCGGCGCTCAGCGGCAAGCGGATCGTGCTGGCTTGGAAGGACACCCGCGAGGCGCGCCGCGCGCTCACCGACGCCATGCCGTTCCTCGAGAGCGCCGAGGCGGTGCAGGTGCTGGCGGTGTGCCCCGAGATCGACGCCAAGAACGCCAGGATCCAGGTCGACGATGTGGCGGCCGCCCTCAAGCGTCGCGGCGCCAAGGCCGAGGCCGAGGTCGTGGTCCACACCCATCCGGACGGTTTCCAGATCCTGCGCCAGGCAAGCCAGTTCGGCGCCGACCTGATCGTCTGCGGCGCCTATGGCCACAGCCGCATGGGCGAGTGGGTGTTCGGCGGCGTCACCCGGGACCTCCTCTCGCAAGACGAGCGCTATCTGCTCCTCAGCCACTGAGGCTGCAGCGCGCAGAACTGGCGTGTCGCCCGCATGGGACGCGCGGCAGGCATGGGCCGCACAGCAGGACGGCCCGGGCTGTTGAACCCGGGCCGCAAGCCAGTCTCTCTCGCAAGCTGACTTCGAGTCTGCCCTATCGACGGCGTCCCCCCGCCAATCAGCAAACCTAGCCGCAGGCGGACTATAAAGGTGACGCCGGCGTCATCTTTGATCTCGATCAATTCCACCGCCTTTGACGCGCTGGTCTGGTCGGCGCGGCGCCAGCGTCACACAAGGGCTATAGTGCGCGAGCGGTAGAAGGATGGGACGTCGATCCATGACCACAACCGATCAGACCACGGCCGCCGAACCGCACGGCTGGTACTTGGCGCTGCTGAAGCGCGTCGAAGGCGTCCAGCCGGTGGCGACGGCGGTGGTCCACCCGTGCGATGCGCTCTCGATCTGCGCCGCCGTGGAAGGCGCCGAGCTTGGCCTGATCGAGCCGATCCTGATCGGTCCCGAGGCCAAGGTGCGCGCGGCCGCCGACGCCGCCAAGGTCGACATTTCGCGCTTTCGCCTGGTCGATGCGCCGCACAGCCATGCCGCGGCCGCCCAGGCGGTGGCCCTGGTGCGCGGCGGCGAGGCGGGCCTCCTGATGAAGGGTTCGCTGCACACCGACGAGCTGATGCACGCGGTGATGGACGATGCGTGCGGCCTTCGCACCGAGCGGCGGATCAGCCACGTCTATCTGCTGGATCTGCCCGGCCACGCCCAGCCGCTCTTGATCACCGACGCGGCGATCAACATCGCCCCCTCGCTGGAGGACAAGCGCGACATCGTCCAGAACGCCATCGATCTGGCTCACGTGATCGGCATCGCCAACCCCAAAGTCGCCATCTTGTCGGCGGTGGAGACGGTGAGCTCGAAGCTGCAGTCGACCCTCGACGCCGCCGCGCTCTGCAAGATGGCCGACCGGCGCCAGATCGTCGGCGGCTTGCTCGACGGGCCCCTGGCGTTCGACAACGCCATCAATCTCGAAGCCGCCCGCGACAAGGGGATCGTCTCGCCGGTCGCCGGCGCGGCCGACATCCTGGTGACCCCTGACCTGGTGTCGGGCAACATCCTGGCCAAGCTCTTGATCTTCATCGCCGGCGCGGATGCGGCGGGCGTGGTCCTGGGCGCCCGCGTTCCGATCATCCTCACCAGCCGCGCCGACGCCGAGCGCACCCGCATCGCCTCCTGCGCGGTGGCGGTCTTGATGTCGCGCGAGCCGGTGCTGGCGGTGAAGCCGCCGGCCGCATGACCGACGCCATCCTGACGCTGAACGCCGGTTCCTCCAGCCTCAAGTTCAGCCTGTTCGAGGCGAGCGAGGGATCGCTGAGCCGCCTGGCGGACGGCGAGGTCGCCGGCGTCGGCGGCCAGCCCCATTTCGTGGCCCGGGTGCTCGGCCAGGCGGTCTCCGAGCGGCAGTGGCGCCACGGCGAGGCGCTGACCCACGAGGATTTCCTGACGCAGATTCTCACCTGGGCTGACGGCCATCTCGGCGGCGACCGGCTGGCCGCCGTCGGCCACCGGATCGTCCATGGCGGCGCCGAGTTCGCCCAGCCGGTGCGCCTGGACGAGGCCGTGATCGAGCGGCTGGAGGCGCTCTCGCCGCTCGCCCCGCTGCACCAGCCGCACAACCTGGCGGCCGTCCGCGCCGTGGCGAAAGTGCGGCCGGACCTGGCGCAGGTAGCCTGTTTCGACACCGCGTTCCATCACGGCCACGCGCCGGAGGTGTTCCGCTTCGGCCTGCCGCGGACCTGGGAAGCGAAGGGCGTGCGCCGCTACGGCTTCCACGGCCTCTCCTATGAGTTCATCGCCGGGCGCATGCGCGAACTCGACCCCAAACTGGCGGCGGGCCGCATGATCGTCGCCCACCTGGGCGCCGGCGCCAGCCTATGCGCGATCTCGAGCGGGCGCAGCGTCGATACGACGATGGGCTTCACCGCCCTCGATGGCCTGGTCATGGCGACGCGATCGGGCGCGCTGGACCCAGGCGTGCTCCTCTACCTCATGGCGCAGGGCCTGACCGCGGAGGCGATCGAGGACATGCTCTATCGCCGCTCCGGCCTGCTCGGCGTCTCGGAGATCAGCGGCGACATGCGCGAGCTGCTGGCCAGCGCCGACCCCAGGGCGCGGGACGCCATCGACCTCTTCGTCTTCCGCATCGTCCGCGAGATCGGCGCGCTGGCGGCGTCGCTGGACGGCCTGGACGGCCTGGTCTTCACCGCCGGCATCGGCGAGAACGCCCCGGAGATCCGCCGCCGTGTCTGCGAACGTCTGGGCTGGCTGGGCGTCCGGCTCGATCCGGCCGCCAACCTCCGCGGCGGCGGCAAGATCAGCGATGCGGCCGCCCCCACCGCCGTCTGGGCCATCGCTACCGACGAGGAACAGGTCATCGCCGAGCACACCGGCGATCTGGCGCTGGGTCTAGGCTAGCGCGGCCGCCGAACCTTCCGCCTCCAACGCCGTCGCCTTGGCCCATTTGTAGTCGGCCTTGCCGTTGGGCGCGCGTCGCACCTCACCCACCACCACCAGGCGCCGCGGCAGCTTGTAGCCGGCGACGCGCGTCCGGGCGAAGGCGAGCAACGTCTCCTCGTCCAGGTGGCGCCCGGCCTGCAGCGAGAGCACCGCGGTCACGCGCTCGCCGAACCTTTGGTCGGGGACGCCGACGACCAGGCAGTCGAAGACGTCCGGATAGGCCTTCAGCGCCTCCTCGACCTCCTCCGGATAGACCTTCTCGCCGCCGGTGTTGATGCACACCGAGCCCCGGCCCAGGAGGATCAGGCTGCCGTCGGCGGCGAGCTTGGCGAAATCGCCCGGGAACGAGTAGCGCACGCCGTCGATCACCCTAAACGTCGCCGCTGTCTTGGCTGGGTCCTTGTAGTAGCCGAGCTGGGCCGCCCCGGCGCTGGCCACCATGCCTATCTCGTCGGAGCCTGGCGTCACCTCCTGGTCGAGGGCGTTGAACACCTTGACGCCGGGATTGGGCATGAACCGGGCCGTCTCGCCCGGCGGGTTGGCGCGGCTGACGACGGACGAGCCCATGCCGCCCTCGGTCGACCCCATCACGTCCAGGATGGTGACATCGGCCAGCTCCAGGAGGCCCTGCTTCACCTCGCGCGAGAACATCACGCCCGAGGAAATGATCCGCTTCAACGCCGAGAGATCGGGCATGGCGCCCGCCTCGCTGGCGCCGCGCAGCGTCGCCAGCATTGGCTTGGCGAAGGCGTCGCCGACGATCACCAGATCGCTCACCCGCTCCCGCTCGACCACCCGCCAGAGCCCCTCGGGGTCGAAATGGTCTCCGCGCACGGTGACGACCAGGCCCCCCAGCATGTGCGGCCCGAAGGCCCCGCCCCAGACGCCGGTCCCATGCATCAGCGGGCAGGCGGGCAGGCTCACCGGCGTCTCGCCGGCGGCGCGCAGCTGGCGCACCAGCGCGATGATGTCCTCGACGCCCGTCGGCGCGGGGAGGCCTCGTATGCCGCTGGCGAGCGCGGTGGTGATGCCAAGGCTGAAGTCGCCCTGGCGCATCATCACCCCCTTGGGCATGCCGGTCGTGCCGCCGGTGTAGAGCATGTAGATGTCGTCTTCGCTCTGGCGCCGGCGGGGCGCCGGCGCGTGGGACGCCAGCAGAGCCTCGAAATCCACGGCGCCCGCGAGAGCGCCGTCCGATCCGTCATCGATGGAGACCAGGAGCTTCAGCCGCGGCAGCTGATCGGCGATCGCCTCGACCCGTCCGGCGAAGCGGGCGTCGAAGACCAGCGCCTCGGCCTCGGCGTTATCCAGCAGGTAGACGAGTTCGGCTTCGCTGTAGCGATAGTTGACGTTCACCGGGCACATGCCGGTCTTGAACACGCCGAACTGGGCCTCGAGGTATTCGTTGCAGTTGCTGGCGTAGATCCCGACCTTGGCGCCGCGCGCCAGCCCCGCCGCCTCCAGAGCCGCGGCAGCCCGCGCCGCCCGCGCCTCGAACTCAGACCAGCTTCGGCGAACGTCGCCGCAGGCCAGCGCCGGCGCGTCGGGCGCGGCGTCCGCGATCGCTTCCCACATCGAAGCAAAGTGCCAGGTCATCGCTTCTCCCCATCGGCGGCCGCCTAGGCTCGCCAACCTGAACCCGGCCTGGGGCCAGGGCAAGGGATGCGATGGCGAGCAACCAGGCCGAGCCGCCCTTGGCCCTACCGGCTTGGACCGGTAAACTCCGCCGCCGTTGGCCAAGATTTCCCAAGAGCGCCATGCCGAACGCATTCCTGATCTCGCTCTTCGAGCACAAGGCGTGGTGCAACCAGCGCCTGGTCGAGGCCCTGCGCGCGGCGCCGGCCGACGCCGATCGCCGGCAGATGGCCGTCGTGCTCTTCACCCTCGACCACACCTCGATCGTCGACCAGATCTTCAAGGCCCATCTGAGCGGCGAGGCGCCGGGCTTCAGCGCCGTGGTCGCCGATCAGCTGCCCGTGCTTGGCCGTCTGGCCGCGACTTTGGCGCAGACGGACGCTTGGTATCTCGACTATGTCCGCGCCGCCTCGCCGGCCGATCTGGAGACGGTGGTGGAATTCACCTTCGTCGGCGATGGGGACGAAGGGCGCATGACCAAGAGCCAGATGCTGGCGCACGTCATCACCCATGGCGCCTCCCATCGCGGCGCCATCGGCAAGGTGCTGGAAGGCCTCAAGCTCGTCGGGGCGTCCGACATGGTGACGACCTTCCAGCGTCAGCGGATGGCGGTCGACTAGGTAGGCGTCTCACCCAAGCTATCGCTCATCATGGTCTAGCGCCTCGCGCGTGCGGCCGTAGAAGTTGATCTTGAACGGCCCCCACCAGAGCGCCTTGCCGAGGCCTCGTGCGGCGCGGTCGAGCGTCTGGGCCAGGTCCGGCGCGCGTAGCAGCCACTTGCCGGCGGCGATCAGGCCAAAGATGGCGGCCTGGGCCAGGCCGATGATCATCCAGCGCGCGACGCCGATGACGTTGGGCGGCGTCTGCGCGGCGCAGAAGCTGGTGGGCCCCTGGCCCATGACGAACGCCCGTCGGACCGCATAGCCGAGGTTCAGCCGCTCGGCCGCCGGATGCTCCCAGACCCAGGCGCCCGGCGCCCAGCAGAACCTCGCCCCCGCCTGCTGCATGGCCCCGAACAGAAGCGTGTCTTCCCCGCCGGTCAGGTTGCTGATCGGCGAGAACGGGCGACGGGCGTCGGGCAGGGCCGAGCGGCGGATCAGGCTGTTGCCGCAGCCGTGGTGGCCGTCCATCGGACCTGCGCGCTGGGGGCCAGTCCGGGAGAAAAACTCGGTCAGATAGGCGCGGTGGCGCACGATCTCGTCCGTCAGCAGGGCCCGCACCGGCCCGAACACCGCGTCGGCGTCGAACGCTTGCTGGGCCTCCATCAGCGCCAGGAGCCAGCCGCCCGGCGCCTCCTCGTCGTCGTCGAGGAAGGCGATGAGCGCGCCCCGCGACTGTTCGACACCGGCGTTGCGCGCGCTGGCGACCCCGCTCGCCGGCTCGTGCACGTATCGCACCGGGAAAGGCGCGCCCGCCGCCAAGCCCTCGACCAGCCCGCGCACGGAGGGCTGGGCGTCGTTGTCGACCACCACCAGCTCGACCGCCGCGCCGCCAAGGCCCGTCTGCGAAAGCAGCGATCGGAGGGCGCAGGCGAGCGGCCCCTGTCGTCGCTGGGTGACGACCACCAGGCTGACGCTCACCGGCGCGTCCGGCGACGCGCCCGGCGAACCCTGCGGCCGAGTCTCGTCATCGGCCAGGGTCAACGCTGGGACCTGTCGGCGCTCGCCGTGCGGCGCCGAATGCCCGTCACCGCGCCCTGTTCGCCTTTCAGCGCCTTCTGGGCGGCGACGCCACCCAGCCAATTGCCGACGATCCGCACCGCCGCCCCGCGCCAGGGCTGTTCGAGCCTCGCGCCGGCCATGACCTCGGCGTAGTCCGCCAGCCGTTCGGGCCGCGGGCGCCTCCGCGCGCGCTCCGCCAGGCGATCGAGGTCGTGGGCGGTCAGCGCATCGACGCTGTCGGCCGGAACTTCAGGATGGGCCGGACGCTCCCCGCGAAGGAACCGGCCGACATCGCGGACATATTCCTTGATGAGGGAGTCCGGGTCGTATTCGGGATGGCCCTGGAAGAAGAGCTGCAGCGGACGCTCGCGCCCCACGAAGACGTCCACTCCCGCCTCGTCGGACGCGGTCAGCACCCGATAGCCGGCGCGCGCAAGGTCCGCCGCGTCCAGGCCGTTCAGGCGCGAATGGGGCGTGACGATGATCTTCGGCGCGCCCGCCAACAGAGGATCCTCGGCTACCTGGCGGAATTCGAAGACGCCGCTGAGCTTCGCCGGCAGCGGAACGCGCGCCACACCGTCCCGGTGCAGCACCGCCGCGTGGGCGGCCAGGCACGACCAGATGGCCGGGATCGCCAGGGCTTGCGCCGCATCGAAGACCTCGGTCAGGCTTCCCCAATAGGGCTCCTCGGCCAGGTCCGGCGCCTTCGGCTCCGCCCCGGTGACGATCAGGCCGTCCAGCCCGGCGGCGGCCAGCCGGCCGGCGTCGGCGTAGCGGCCGCGCATATGGGCGCGGGCGATCTCGCCCCGCTCGATCTGCGGCAGGGAGAAAAGCCGCAGGCGCACGTCGAAGCCGCCGCCCGCCGCTTTCAGCAACAAGCCGAACTGCCGCTCGGTCGCCTGCAGCGCCCCGTCCGGCATGTTGTTGACGAGGCCGATCTCCAGCCGCGGAACGGTGACGCCGTCCTGCGTCGGCGCGCTCTGAGCCTGGCGCCGGCTCACCGCCGCCCCGCCCCGACCGTCTCCGGCGAAAGGGCGCAGCGGGCCGCGTCCAGGGCCTGATCGAGGTCTTCCAGGATGTCGTCGATGTGCTCGATGCCGATCGAGAGGCGGATCATCTCCGGCGTCACCCCGGCGCCGGCTTGCTGCTCGGGCGACATCTGGCGGTGAGTGGTGGAGGCCGGATGGCAGGCCAGCGACTTGGCGTCGCCGATGTTCACCAGCCGCTTGATCAGCCGCAGGCGGTCGTAGAAGTCCTTGCCCGCCTCGAGCCCGCCGATGATGCCGAAGGTGAGCAGCGAGGGCGCCTGGCCTTGAAGGTACTTGGCCGCCAGGTCGTAGTAGGGGCTCTCCGGGAACGCCGCATAGTTGACCCAGGCGACGCGGGGGTCGCCGCGGAGGAATTCGGCGACCTTGCGGCCGTTCTGCACGTGTCGCTCGACGCGCAGGGCCACCGTCTCGATCCCCTGCAGCAGCAGGAACGCGCTCAGCGGCGCCATCACCGCGCCGGTGGTGCGCTGGTAGACGCTGCGGCAG
>JBIOEF010000013.1:0-49607 GCA_044445785.1 Caulobacterales bacterium | reverse complement strand
CTGGCGCCCAGCGCGGCGGCGCCGGCGGCGAGCGCGGCCAGGACGACAACGCCGATCGGCAGGCGCGAGACCGAGGCCCAGGCGGCGAGCGCGAGCAGAACGCCAAATCCCCACTCGGCGGGCGGCGCCCAGTCGGGGCGGCGCAGGCCCACCCCGCGCAGGATCGCGTCGACCGCCTGGGCCTGGACGAAGACGCCGTAGGTCTGGCTCGCCCGGGGTGTGTTGATGACGTCCGACGTGCCGGCGGCGGTGAGCCCCACCAGCACGATCTGGCCTTTGAAGAGGTCAGCGGGCAAGCCTTTGCGCAGGAGGTCAGCCGCCGACGTCGTGGGGGTCGTTCGCCAGTCGCTAAAGCGCAGCGCCAGTTGCCCGTCGGCTGAGGCTGGAACCCTCCGATCGCCGACCTGCACGCCGACAAGGCGGCCGCCTGATGCCTCCAGATCGATCCGCTGGGCGCCGCGAGCCGTGCGGACGAGTTCGAGGGCGAAGCCCGGGGTCGGTTGGCCGGCGACGCTGGCGATCAGCGGGACGCGTCGGACCACGCCGTCGTCATCCGGGTCGCCGTTCACCAGCCCGTGGCCGAGCGCCGCGCCGTCCAGCAGCGGCAGGTTCGCTAGCGCGCCGGGAAAGCTCCTGACGCCCGCCGGAACGGGTCCCGAGAAAAGCGCCTCGGGCGGCAGCGGGGCGCCCTGTTGATCCAGCGCGTCGAAGGACCCGGCTTGCACGCCGGCCCGGGCGAGGACGACCGGGCTGGCGCCGATGACCCGCGCGAAGACCGCGTCCATCGAGGGCAGCGCCCGGACCTCGGCCGCCGCGCGCGGGGAAAGCTCACCATAGAGGTCGGCGAACCGGGACGGGGTCAGCCGGTCCGGCTCGGGCATCAGGATATCGAGGCCGATCGCAGAGGCGCCGCGGCTGGCGATCTGGTTCGTCAGCCGCGCCAGGTAGTAGCGGCTCCACGGCCAGCCGCCGACGGCCTGCAGGCTCTCGGCGTCGATCACCACAACATGCACCTGCCGGGAGACCGCGGGCGCGGGCGAGAGGTTCTGGAAGAGGTCGAACAGCGGCCGGCTGAGACGCCCGCCGAGAGCGAGGACCAGGGCCACGGCGGCCAGCGCCGCCGCCAGCCCCCAGAGCCGGACCCGTCGCCGGGCGCCGGCGTCCAGTTCCGTCAACGGACTAGACCGCGAGCTCGAGCCCGTCATAGGCGCAGACCACCTCGAGCTTGGGCCGATCGGCGCGCACCAGCTCCTCGTAGCGGAGCGTCTCGGCGTGCATCCGCTGGATATCCGCGTCGGAGTAGCTGGGCTCGTGATGGAAGAGGGCGAGACGCCGCGCGCCGGCCTCGTGGCACAGGTCCACCGCCACGATGTTGGAGGAGTGTCCGGAGTCCAGCTTGAGGCTGACCGTGTCGCCCAGTGAATACATGGTGTCGCAGATCACCAGTTCCGCCTTGGCGAAGAAGGCCGCGAACAGATCCTCGGCCTCCATGTCCTCGGCGACCGGCGGGTGCTCGGCGTCGGTGGAGTAGACCACCGCCTTGCCCTCCCGCTCGAAGCGGTAGCCGAAGGATCCGTGCGCATGATCCTGGTCGATCAGGCTCACCTTCAAGCCCGCGGCCTCGAACGGGACCCACGGGGGGTGGGTGACGAATTCGAAGTGGGCCCGGAACGCCTGGAACGGGACGGGGAATGAGATCTCTTCCTGTTGCCGACGCAGCGCCTGCTCGGCGTCCGGGTGGCCCGAGTGGATGACGATCTTCGCTCCGGAATCGAAGGCCGGCCGGAAGTACGGCAGGCCCATGATGTGGTCCCAGTGCATGTGCGAGAGGAAGACGTGGAAGACTCTGGGATGGCCCTCGGCGCAGCGGCGCAAGGCGTTCACGCCGAACTCCCGCAGGCCCGATCCCATGTCGCAGACCACGAAGGCGTCTTCGCCGGCCTCGATCTCGACGCATGAGCTGGCGCCGCCGAAGCCGCCGTGGGTCGCGAAGTCGAGATGGGTCTGGGCGAACTCCGCGGCTTCGGCCTCGTCCCGGAATGTCCGCCCTGCGGCGGCCACCAGCGAGCGGGCGACCTTGGCCAGGATGACGTCGGCGTGCGGCGCCACCGGCAGCGAACCCCGTGTGCCCCAGAAACGAACCAGCATCGCCGCTCTCGCCCCTCAGACCGCCGAGTCGACGTCGTCGACGACCGGGAACAGCATGTCGTAGCGGCTGATCGACAGGATCCGGCGCATGGTCTGGTTCGGCGCCGCCAGGCTGATCACGACCGCGCCGGCCGCTTCCTTCTTCGCCAGGGTCAGCGCGCGCAGGCCCTTGGAGGTCATGAATTCGAGGCCGGAAAGGTCAAGCACCAGCGGCAGCGAGGCGCTCGCCGCCTCGCGCACGGCGGCGGTGAGATGGGCGCTGAAATCCCGCCAGCTGTCTTCGTCGACCCTGCCGATCGGCGAGCCGACCAGGCGGTCGACGTCGTTGCGCAGCCGCCAGTCCATGTCCGCTCCCGAAGGCGACCCGCCCCCGGCCATACTGACTGCGCCAAGCGGCGCCGCGCAACCGGAATCACGCCAGCGCACAAGCGTGCGTCGCCAGGGGCGCGAACGCTTGAGTGGATCTGGGGGATCGACCCTAAGTCTTGGAGCGGGCGGCGGGAATCGAACCCGCGACATTCAGCTTGGGAAGCTGACGTTCTACCTCTGAACTACGCCCGCTCTAGGCCGCTGCGGCCGGCGCGGGACCATAGCCGAAGATCGCCCGCGGGCAAGGCGGGCGTTGCCCTCTCGATCGGTCGACCGCAAAGGCGAAACGGCGGGTGGGCCAAGCCTGCGGAACAGGTCTCAGGCCTCCTCCCAGAAGATCGCCTCGATCGGCTGACCGAACAGGCGCGCGATCTTCAGCGCCAGCGGCAGGCTGGGATCGTACTTGCCGGTCTCGATGGCGTTGACGCTCTGGCGCGAGACGTCCAGCCGCTCGGCGAGCTCAGCCTGACTCCAGTTCCGCTGGGCGCGCAGGGCCCTCAGGCGATTGTTCATCCGTAGCGGTCGGCGATCAGGTGGAAGCAGCGGCCATAGATCAGACCGTAGGGCCTGGCCATCGCCAGCGCGTCGAAGGGCTGGGTCATCGATATCGCCGACCGGAAAGCGGTACGGTGATCCCGAGTTGGGCGAAGAACGCGACCGGGACGGCCCACATCCAGACGTGCGGCGCCTTGCCGAACGTCTCCAGGAACCCCCAGATGGTGGCCTCGCAGAGCGTCAGCGCGCCGCTCCAAACCAGCCCGTCGAGGATCATCTTGCGCAGAAGCTCGTCGCTCTCTTCCCTGATCAGCCCGCCGAGGATGACGAGGATGCCGATGACCGGAATCGCCGGCGCGATGGCGATGAGATAGCCCAGTGGACCGCGCGTCAGTCCATGCTGGTAGAGCAGCGTCGCGCCGTCCAGCACCAGCAGATAAACGACCATGTTGAGCGCCAGCCGCCACGTGTAGCGACGCATCGCGGGGCGCACGCCCCCCGGCTTGTGCAGGCCGAGCGCGAGCACCGAGGCGATGGGCGCAGAGAGGCCCATCAAGAGCACGCCCAGCCAACTCCAGGTGTTCCACCAGGTCAGGATGACGACCGCCAGGCCCGCCGGAAAGGCGCCGACGGCAAGGCCCACCAGCACGATCCTGACCGATCGCGGCATCGTGGCGGCGGGCGGCCACGGATGGGCGTCGGGGGTGGGCTCAGCCATGCACGTTTCTCGACGTGCGCAGCCACCAGCTGGACCAGACCAGCGCATAGCCGAGCGCTTGAAACCCGCCGACGCCGAGGGCGCCCAGCGCTATGTAGGCCGCGGGGTCTCGGCGGCCCAGGTACCCGGGGAACGTCGTGTGAATGTGCGAGGCGAAGAGAATCAAGACGGCGAACAGGGCAATGGCGGCCGCGCAACTCCCGCCCCAGAACCAGGCGAATTTGTGCGCCGTGCGGGCCGCCTCGTCTGTCTGCAGCCAGGCGAGGACCATGAAGTAGACCGCCCAACCCAAGCAGAGCGCCGCCGAGCTGCAGAGCACCCAGAGATTGTTTGGCTGGCGCGATAACCAAAGGAGCGCGATAATCACCCAGGCGCCGATGGGAGCGCACGCGACGACGTAGAGGCTCGTGATCGTAAGGGTCCGTCGGTCCGCCATTTCGCGCCACCTCGCCAAGTAGACAAGTAGACAAGTAGACAAGTAGACTTGACACACCGGCCGGCGGACCGTCAAGGGTCCTTTACATTATCTACCAAGCGCGGAAATGTTTCGACAGCTTCAGACCCTGGCGCTGGTAGTGGGATCCGTCCTCGCCGTAGAGGCGCGTCGGGCGGTCGGTGAGG
The DNA here is from genome assembly GCA_044445785.1 of Caulobacterales bacterium. Lineage (GTDB taxonomy): Bacteria > Pseudomonadota > Alphaproteobacteria > Caulobacterales > Caulobacteraceae > Acaudatibacter. Next base: position 45,256 of record JBIOEF010000013.1, on the reverse strand, counting down.
GCCTCGAAGGCCAGGCGGGCGACGGTCTGGCCGTCTTCCAGCAGGAACGGAGTTTCGTGGCTGCGCACCTCCAGGACGCCGCGGGAACCGACGCTGTCGGTCTCCGCGGTGCCGAAGCCGGGATCGAAGAAACCGGCGTAGTGGACGCGGAACTCGCCCACCGAGGGGTCGATCGGGGTCATCTCCGCCGCCTCCAGCACCGGGATCTGGATCGGCTCCTTGGAGGCGAGGATGTAGAATTCGCCCGGATCCAGCAGCAGCTCGCCGTGGCGCGGCTCCAGCGGCTCCCAGAAATCGCGCGGATCGTGGCCGCGCTCGAGGTCGAGGTCGATCACCCCGGCATGCCGGCGCGCGCGGAAACCGGCGACGCCGGCCGACAGATCGACGCCGACGCTGCGCACCGAAAGCACGTGCGGCTCGCCCCGTCGCAGGCGCAACTGGTTGAGCCGCGTGCCTGACCGGACCAGCACCGAAAAAGTCTGCGGCGCGATCTCCAGATAGAGCGGCCCGGCGTAGCCCTCGACCACATCGTCGAAGGCCGGACCGTTATCCGTCAGTGACCGGACGAAGACGTCGACCCGGCCGGTGGAGCTCTTCGGGTTGGCCCTGGCGGAAACGCCGGCCGGCAGCGCCAGTCGCTCGGCGACCTCGGCGATGTAGACGCAGCCGCGCTCCAGCACCGCGCCGGCGGTGAGGTCGAGCTGGTGCATGGCCACATCGGCCAGCCGCTGGCTGACCTTGCGCCCCAGCCCCGGCAGGAACGAGGCGCGCACCCGCCAGGCTCTAGCGCCCAGCCGCAGGTCGAGGCTCGCCGGCTGCACCTGGTCGGGCGCGAAGGCGATGTCGGAGGTGATCGCGCGCTCGGCGATCAGGGCGTCGATCGACTGGCAGGGGAGGATGCCGGCGTTGCGGGGGTGGGCCATGGGAGCGCGACAGTCGCGGACGGGCGCGAGTCTGGCAACTGTCTCTCCTGGACAGGGAGGGAGCTTGACCCCGGCCACACTGGCGCCTTCTATGCCGCCCCTTTCGCGGCAGAGACCCTTGATGACCGACGACCCGAAAGACTGGGAGATCGCCACCCGCCTGGTTCGCGGCGGGACGATGCGCTCGCCTTTCGGTGAGACCGCCGAGGCGCTCTACCTGACCCAGAGCTACGTCTACGAAACCGCCGAGAGCGCCGACGCGCGCTTCAGCGGCGCCGACCCCGGCTACATCTATTCGCGCTACGCCAATCCGACAGTGAAGATGTTCGAGGACCGTCTGGCGCTGCTGGAGGGCGCGGAAACCTGCCGCGCCACCGCTTCGGGCATGGCGGCGGTGCACCTGGCGCTGACCGGCCTTGTGCGCGCGGGCGACCATGTGGTCTCCGGCAAGGCGCTGTTCGGTTCGTGCCGCTGGATCCTCAACAACTGGGCGCCGCGGTTCGGCATCGAGACCAGCTTCGTCGAGGCCGCCGATCCGAAGGCCTGGCGCGCGGCGGTGAGGCCGAACACCAAGCTCTTCTTCATCGAGAGCCCGGCCAATCCGCTGCTGGAGATCACCGACATCGCCGCGGTCGCCGCCATCGCCCGCGAGATCGGGGCCAAGGTGGTGGTGGACAACGTCTTCGCCACCCCGATCTTCCAGAAACCCCTGAAGCTGGGCGCGGACATCGTCGTCTATTCGGCCACCAAGCACATCGACGGTCAGGGCCGGGTGCTGGGTGGGGCGGTGCTGGGCGAGACGGCGCTGCTGGAGGAGGCCTATCGCGACATCATCCGCCACACCGGCCCGGCGCTCTCGCCGTTCAACGCCTGGGTGCTGCTGAACGGCCTGGTGACGCTGGACCTGCGGGTCCGCGCCCAGAGTGCGGCGGCGGCGATCCTGGCCGACCGGGTGGCGGCGCATCCGAAGGTGAAGGCCTGCCGCTATCCCGGGCGCAGCGACCATCCGCAGCACGAGGCGGCGCGCCGCCAGTTCACCGGCGGCGGCAATGAGATGATCGGCGGCGGCAATCTGATCGCCTTCGACCTGGGGACCCGCGAGGCGGCGTTCAATTTCCTCAATGCGCTGGAGCTGGTGGACATCTCCAACAACCTCGGCGACGCGCGCTCCATGGCCACCCACCCCACCACCACCACGCATCGCTCGATGACCGAGGAGCAGCGGCTGGAGATCGGCCTGACCCCGGGCTGGGTGCGCCTGTCTGTGGGCCTGGAAGGCGCCGGCGATCTGATGCGCGACCTGGATCGCGCCCTCGACCGCGCGTGATGCGCGCGCGCGGCGGCCCGCGTCCGGTCTATGAGGCGGTGACGCGGGGGATCACCGTGCGGGTGAGGCCCAGCTACCTTGCCGACAAGTCGGACCCGGCCAGCAACCGCTATGTCTGGGCCTATACGGTGGAGATCGAGAACCGCAGCACCGAGACCGTGCAGCTGATCTCGCGCCACTGGATCATCACCGACGCCTTCAATCGCGAGGAAGAGGTGAAGGGCGACGGCGTGGTCGGCGAGCAACCGACGCTGGGACCCAACGAGGCCTTCCGCTATCCCTCGCAATGCCCGCTGGCGACGTCGTCGGGGGCCATGCGCGGCAGCTACCAGATGATCACCGACGCCGGCGAGGTGTTCGACGCGGCGATCCCGGCTTTCTCGCTGCATCTGCCGGACGCGACACGGCGGATGAACTAAAGGCGCCGATCCCTCGCCCAAACAGGCGTTGACACCGCCGCCCGCCTTCCCGCCTATGCCCCGACTTCAGGGAGGATTTCGATGAAGCATCTGGCGGTGTTCGCGGCGGTCGGACTGATGTTGATGGCGGCGGGGACGGCGGCCGCGCAGGGCGCGCGCCAGATCGTCCGCGGCGTGGTGGCGTCAGTGACCGAGAGCCAGCTGGTGGTGACCGGGAAGGACGGCAAGCCGGTCACCGTCATGCTCGCGCCCAATTGGACCGTCGCGGTGATGAAGCCGATCACCGCCGACGCCATCCAGACCGGCAGCTTCATCGGCACCACCGAGATGCCGCAGGCCGACGGCACCGGCGTCTCGGTCGAGGTGCACGTCTTCCCGCCCGGCGTGAAGATGGGCGAGGGCCACTATCCCTGGGACCTGCAGCCGGGCGCGATGATGACCAACGGCACGGTGGGCACGGTGACCGCGGTCACCAGCGGGCGGGCGATCGACGTCAGCTATCCGAACGGGACGCGCCACATCGTGGTGCCGCCGAACGCGCCGATCGTGCTGATCACGCTGGGCGGCGACCATTCGCTGATCAAGCCCGGCGCATCGGTGTTCCTGGTCGCCGCGGCCGGCGCCGACGGCATGCTCGCCACCAACAGCATCTCCACCGGCGAGAACGGCGCGGCCCCGCCGATGTAGCGGGCCGCGGCGGCGGCTAGTCCACCGCTTGCGGCTCGACCTCGTAGACGCGCGAGCAGTATTCGCAGGTGACGCGGATGCGCCCGTCCCGCTCGACCATCTCCACGCGCTCGTGCGGGGCGAAGGCCTTGAGCACGGTGACGATCCGCTCCTTCGAGCAGCGGCAGAAGGCGGTGAGCCGCTTGGCGGTGAAGAGGCGCACGCCGCGCTCGTGGAACAGCCGGTAGAGCAAGGTCTCGGGCGCGAGGCTCGGATCGATCAGCTCGTCCTCGCCGATGGTCTCGAACAGGAACTGCGCCTCGCGCCAGGGCTCGGCGGTGGCGCCGCGCGCGTCGTCCTCGGCGATGTTCTGGATCAGGATGCCGCCGGCGCGCCAGGTCATCCCCTGGCCCTCGTCGGCACGCCCCACGGCCAGCCGCACGCGGGTCGGCGTCTGCTCGGACTGGGCGAAATAGCGCTCGGCGCACAGCGCCAGGGTTTCGCCCTCGATCGGCGTGACGCCCTGGTAGCGCTCCATGTCGGCGCCCTGGTCGACGGTCATGACGAAGGCGCCCTCGCCCAGCAGCGACTGGGCGCCGGGGCTGGGAAAGCCGGCGCAGAGATCACGCACGCGCGCCTCGTCGTACCGGCAATAGCCGCGCACGCCGCCGGAGGTGTCGTAGTCGGCGACCACGTAGGAGACCGGCCCGTCGCCCTGGGCCTGGACGATCAGCCGGCCCTCGAACTTCAGGCTGGAGCCCACCAGGGCGGCCAGCGCGCAGGTCTCGCCCAAGAGGTTGGCCACCGGCGGCGGATAGTCGTGACGGGTCAGTATCTCGTTGACCACCGCCCCCATCCGCACCAGCCGCCCGCGCACCGGCTGATGCTCGATCTGGAACGGCGCGGCCAAGTCGTCGAGGGGGAAAGAGCGTGAGGGCACGGTGGCGAATATGGGAACGCGAGGGCCGCCGACCTAGATCGCGCCGAAACACCAGGCGAGGATCGATTTCTGGGCGTGGATGCGGTTTTCCGCCTCGTCCCAGATCACCGACTGCGGGCCGTCGATCACCGCGTCGGTGACCTCCTCGCCGCGATGGGCGGGAAGGCAGTGCATGAAGAGCGCGCCAGGCGCGGCCAGTTTCATCAAGGACTCGTCCACCTGGTAGGGCTCCAGCGCCGTGAAGCGGCGGAAGCGGTCCTCATCGCCCATGGAGACCCAGGTGTCGGCCACCACCAGGTCGGCGCCGGCCACCGCCGCGCGCGGATCGTCGGTCACCTCCACCCGGCCCTGCATTTCGGCCGCCCTGGCCAGGTCCAGCCGGTCGGGCGCGAAGATCGCGGGGCAGGCGACGTTGAGCTTGAAGCCGAACTTCGCCGCCGCGTGGATGAAGCTGGAGCAGACGTTATTGCCATCGCCCACCCAGGCCAGGGTGCGGCCCTCCAGCGGCCCGCGATGCTCCTCGAAGGTCATCAGGTCAGCCATGATCTGGCATGGATGGCTCTTGTCGGAGAGGCCGTTGATCACCGGAACCTCGGCCGCCGCCGCCATCGCTTCGACATCCTCGTGGCGGTTGGCGCGGATCATGATCGCATCGACCATGCGCGAAAGGACGCGGGCGGTGTCCTCGATGGTCTCGCCGCGGCCGAGCTGCATGTCGCCCTCGGTGGAGATGATCGTCGCCCCGCCCAGCTGGCGCATCGCCGCGTCGAACGAGAACCAGGTGCGGGTGGAGTTCTTCTGGAAGATCATCGCCAGCGTGCGATCGCGCGCCGGCGCATCGGCGTCGAGCTGACCCTTGGGCCAGCCAACCCTGGCCGCCTTGCGGGCCCTGGCGTCGTCCAGGATGGCCCGAAGGTCGGCGGCGTCGATGTTCCAGAGGTCCAGGAAATGCCTGGGCCCGCTCATGCCGCCGCTTTCTTACGCGCCGCCTCGCAGGCTCGCTCCAGCTTCTCGACCGCCTCGCGCGCTTCGGCCCGGGTGATCAAGAGCGAGGGGAGCAGGCGCACGCAGTTGTCGCCGCCGCCGGCGATCAGCAGCTTCTCGTCGCGCGCCAGACCCATGAACTCGCGGTTGTTGGAGAGCAGCTTGAGGCCGATCAGGAGGCCCTTGCCGCGGATGTCGGCGATCACGTCCGGGAAGCGGTCCTTCAGGCCCGTGAGCTGCTGGGCGAAATAGCCGGTGATGTCGCGGACGTTGCCCAGCGTCGCCGGCGCGGTCAGCTCTTCCACCGCGGCGATGCCCACGGCCATGGCCAGCGGATTGCCGCCATAGGTCGAGCCGTGCGAGCCGACGGTCATCCCCTTGGCCGCCTCGGCTGTGGCCAGGCACGCGCCCACCGGAAAGCCGTCGCCCAGCGCCTTGGCCACGCACATGATGTCGGGGCCGGCGTCCTTCGCCCACTCGTGGGCGAAGAGCTTGCCTGTGCGCCCAAGGCCGCACTGGATCTCGTCGTAGATGAGGAGCGCACCTTTCTCCGTGCAGAGCTCGCGCAGGCGCGTGAGGTCGGCTTCCGGTAGCGCGCGGGCGCCGCCCTCGCCCTGCACAGGCTCGATCAGCACCGCGCACGTTGCTTCGGTGACCGCCGCCTCCAGCGCCGCCATGTCGCCGAACGGCAGGGTGCGATAGCCCGGCAGCGGCGGGCCGAAGCCCTCCACGTAGGTCGGATTGCCGGCCGCGAAGATCGCCGCATAGGTGCGGCCGTGGAAGGCGCCCTCGAAACCGATGATCTCGATGCGGTCGGGCGCGCCGTTGGCCCAGTGGTATTTGCGCGCGGTCTTCAGGGCGCACTCGATCGCCTCGGCGCCGGAGTTGGTGAAGAAGACTTCGTCGAGGCCGGTGACTTCGCAGAGACGCTTCGCCAGCGCCTCCTGGCCGGGGATGCGGAAGATGTTGGAGACGTGCCAGAGCTTCTCGCCCTGGTCCTTCAGCGCCTGCACCAGCTTGGGATGGGCGTGGCCCAGGCCCGTGGTGGCGATGCCGGCCAGGCAGTCCAGGTACTCATCACCCTCGGCGGTCCAGAGGCGCGCGCCTCGCCCACGTTCGAACGCCAGCGGGGCGCGGCTGTAGACGCCCATGATGTGGTCGTTCGGAACGGTCGGCGAAGCTCCCTCGGCCATGGTGGCCTCCCAAAGGTGAGAAATCCCCGCGCGACAACCGGACGGGGACAAGAAAGCGTGGGCTTTTCGACGCTGAACGCGGTGATGTCAATCGGCGGGAGCTGCTTCACTCGCCGCCTATGCCAAGCGCCGGCTCTGGCGGGCAGGCGAACGGCCTTCCCCTGAGCTGCGGATCGAACGCCGCGTCTGAGCAAGCGTGGGCGAAGGGTGGAAGGTAGACAACCGCTAGCGTCAGAAGAAAGAGAAACACCGCCGTGAGCGCCAAAGCGGTCCATGCGTGCCAGCCGAGCCGGCGGTCCGCTATCTCGGCCGCGATGGTCTTGATCGCCCGATCGGACAGGGCCTTCACAGCCCAAGTATACACCTTGTGACGTTCGCCCGACACGGGGGTTGCAATTGTACGACTTTTTGTACATATAGAACGTTCGCTCGCGAGGTTTTGTCATGGACGTGCTCACCTACTCGGACACCAGAGCCAAGCTCAAAGAGGTGATGGACCGGGTGGTCGCGGACCATCGCCCCGTCGTCATCACCCGCCAGAAGGCGGAAGCTGTAGTGATGGTTTCGCTCGCCGACTGGAACGCGATGGAGGAGACGGCGCGCTTGCTGTCAAGCCCGGCCAACGCCGCGCGTCTCGCCGCGGCGATCACGCAACTCGACGCGGGCGGGGGCGGCGCCCACGAGATCGGCTAGAGTGAAACTGGTTTTCTCCGACACGGCTTGGGAAGACTACCTTTACTGGCAGAAAGCAGACTCGGCCGTCCTCGAGCGACTGAACGGCCTGATCAAGGAATGCCAGCGCTCACCGTTCACGGGTACGGGCAAACCCGAGCCGCTGAGAGGCGAGCTAAAGGGGTGGTGGTCACGCCGCATCACGCTTGAAGACCGGATCGTCTATCGCGTGAGCGGCTCGGGAGAGGATCAGCAGTTGCAGATCGCCCAATGCCGATATCACTATTGAGCCTCGGCGCGGCCCTCAGGTCTTCAGCTTCCACCCCGTCGCGAACATGCGCCAGCAGAGGGCCCAGAGGCCGATGGTGAGGGCGGCGGTCAGGACCACGCCGACCATCAGCGATCCGTCGGTGTGACCGGTGAAGCCGTAGCGGAAGCCGGCGATCAGATAGAAGAACGGATTGTACTGGGAGGCGATCCGCAGCGGCCCGGGCAAGCGGCTGACCAGGTAGAAGGTGCCTGACAGGAACGTCATCGGCATGACCACGAAGTTGGTCACCGCGGCGATGTGATCGAATTTCTCGGACCAGATCGCGGCGACCATGCCCAGCAGGCCCATGATCAGCGACGCCCCGACGGCGAAGTAGATCACCGCCCACAGGTGAGCGAACCCGAAATGCGCGAAGGGCCAAACCGCCGCGGCGGCCACCGCCCCCACGCAGATGCCTCGGGTCATGGCGCCGAGCGCGAAGCCTGCGACTAATTCGCCCGGCGAGAGGGGCGGCGTCAGGAAGTCGCCGATCAGACCGTTCATCTTCGCCTGCAGGAGCGACGACGACGAATTCGAGAACGCATTGCCTAGGATCTGCATCATGATCAGACCGGGCGCGAGGAAGATGCCGAACGGCACCCCGTCGACAACGGGCCGCACATTGCCCATGGCGCCAAACGCGCCGACCCAAACCATCATATAAAGCAATGCCGTGACCACCGGCGCGCTCAGCGTCTGCATGCCCACTTTCCAGAACCTGCGGACCTCGCGCAGATAGAGGGCGCTGAGGCCGTCCCAGTTGATGCCGTGATAGTCGCGCGGCTGGGGTGGAACGACGGTCGCGGCGGTGGCGGGCATGTCTCGCATTGCGACCCTCATGTGCCCCTAGCGGGTCCCCGACGCAAGCCGCCCGGGGGTGTGATCAATATATAGATCCTGTGGACATCTCCTGTGGCGCCTATTGTGTCTCTTAACGATCTGTTTACGATATCTGGTAGGTCATCGCTGTTGGGCGGGACTGGGGCACAATATCTAGCGTCGCGCGATCCTGTGGGGACAGGCAACCCGGCGCTCGATCTTCGAGTTGGAGCAGGGGCGATGGGTTGGACCGACGAGCGCGTTGAAATCTTGAAAAAACTCTGGCTGGACGGGCTTTCCGCCAGCCAGATCGCCAAGCAGCTGGGCGGGGTCACCCGCAACGCGGTGATCGGCAAGGTCCACAGGCTGGGGCTCTCGGGCCGCGCCGCGCCTTCGCATCCCAGCCGTCCGGCGTTCAAGGCGCCGCGTGCGCCGCGGCCGATGACCATGCAGCCGGCCCGCCCGCGCTCGCTGGAGCCGCGCGCCCACCACGTCCCGGTCGTCCGACCGACGCCGTATGTTGAGATGCCCGGCACCGCCACGGTGCTGACGCTGGGCGCGCACATGTGCAAATGGCCGATCGGCGATCCGGCCAGCGACGACTTCAGCTTCTGCGGCCGCCGCGCCTCGGACGAGGGTCCCTACTGCGTCGACCATGCCCGCGTCGCCTACCAGCCGCCGCAAGCGCGCAAGAAGTCCGGCGCCAACGAACTGGCCCGCTCGCTGCGGCGGTACATCTAGGGTTAGCGCTCGGCGTCGCCGCTCTACGTCCTTCTCCCCTTGCGGGAGAAGGTGGCGGGCGGATGCCCGCCGGATGAGGGTGTCACCGGCGGGCGAGATCTGTCTTCGAAACGAAAGCGGATGAGCGTCAACGACCCCTCATCCGTCTCCCCGGATCAAGTCCGGGGCGACACCTTCTCCCGCAAGGGGAGAAGGACGGCTATGGCTCCTCACGACCTAAGCTGAGGGCTAAGCTCCGACTCATGACCGAGACCGCCGACCTCGATTCCAACGCCCAGCCTTACACCGTCTCGGAGCTCGCCTTCGCGCTCAAGCGGACGATCGAGGACGCCTATGGCTTCGTGCGGCTGCGAGGCGAGCTTTCCAAGGTCACCTTCCACTCCAACGGCCACATCTACCTGGACCTGAAGGACGAGCGGGCCTCGATCTCCGGGGTGATCTGGAAGACCCAGGTGCGGGCGCTCAGCGTACGGCCCGAGACCGGCCTGGAGGTGATCGTCACCGGCAAGATCACCACCTACCCGGGCCGCTCCCAGTACCAGATCATCATTGAGACCATGGCCCCGGCGGGCGTCGGCGCGCTGCTGGCCCAGCTGGAGCGGCTGAAGGGAAAGCTGGCGGCCGAGGGCCTGTTCGAGGCCGCCCGCAAGCGGCCGATCCCCTCGATGCCGACCGTGGTGGGGGTGATCACCAGCCCGACCGGCGCGGTGATCCGCGACATATTACACCGGATCCGCGAACGCTGGCCCTGCCGGGTGATTGTCTGGCCGGCGCTGATGCAGGGCGACCAGGCCGCGGCGCAGGTGCGCGCGGCCATCGAGGGCTTCGGCGCCCTGCCACTCGAGGGTCCCGTTCCGCGACCGCAGGTGCTGATCGTCGCCCGCGGGGGCGGGTCGGTGGAGGACCTCTGGGCGTTCAACGACGAGGCGCTGGCCAGGGCCGCCGCCGCCTCGCCCATCCCGCTGATCTCCGCCGTCGGCCACGAGACCGACACCACCCTGATCGACTTCGTCTCCGACCGCCGCGCGCCTACGCCTACCGCCGCGGCGGAGATGGCGACGCCGGTGCTGGCGGAACTGGCCGCGGCGCTGGCCGACTATGAGCGGCGGCTGGTGACCAGCGGCGCCAGGACGATCGAGCACCGGCGCACGCGTCTCTCGGCCGCCGCCCGCGGCCTGCCCCGTCCGCAGGAGCTGCTGGGCTTGGCGACCCAGCGCCTGGACATCGCCGCCGGCCGGCTTGGCGCGGCGCTGCAGCGAAACGTCGCGGTCCACGCCCAGGCCTTCGCCGGTCCCGCCGCGGCGCTCAAGCCCCGCCTGCTCGAGCGACCGCTAGAGGACAAACGGGCGTACCTGAGTGAGCTGGGGCGGCGCCTGCCTCCCATCATGGCGCGGCGACTGGAGCGCGAGCGCGAGCGTGTGCTCGGGCAGGAGAAGCTGCTGGTCTCGCTGAGTCCCCGAAGCCCGCTGCTGCGCGGCTACGCCCTGGTGCACCGGTCCAACGGCGCCCTGGCCCGCTCGGCCTCGCAACTCGGCGGCGGCGAGGCGGTCGAACTGGAGTTCTACGACGGCAAGCGCGGCGCCGTGGTAGACGCCCCGCCCGCGAAGAAGCGCACCCAGCCCAAGGCGGCGGCGCCCACCGCCCAGGGCGATCTCTTCTAAAACCCTCCGCCGCGCGCTAGATGTTCCGGCCATGAACGCCTTCGACAAGGATCTGGGCAAACCCGGCGAAATCGCCGTCGTCCGCTATGGCGATGGCGACATCACGGTGCTGAGGCCTGGGCGCTACGTGATCTGCGCGGTCTCGGGCAAGAAGATCCCGCTGGAGGCCCTCCGCTACTGGAACCCGCAGCTGCAGGAGGCCTACGCCGGGCCGGCCGAGGCGCTTGAGCGGTGGCGCGCGCTCAACCCCTAGTTCGGTCAGCGCCAGGCGGTTGGTAACGGTCCGTAAGCGGGTTCCGCGCTATGACTGGCGGCGACTCCCGTCTCGAGAGATGGACAACTCCAGGGAACCACAAGACCGTGAACGAAGGTCTCGAACGGCTGCGCATCCTGATTGTCGACGACAATCAGCACATGCGCGCCATCGTCGGCGCCATCCTGAAAAGCGCCGGCGTCACTCACATTCGCGAAGCCGCGCATGGCGGTCAGGCGCTGAAGATCCTGAAGGACTGGCCGGCCGACATCGCCATCGTCGACTTCCAGATGGCGCCGATGGACGGCCTGGCGTTTACCAAGGCCGTCCGCAACCAAGAGACCCCCAACCCCTACCTGCCGATCATCATGATGACCGGCTATGCCGAACGCCAGCGGGTGTTCGAGGCGCGCGACGCCGGGGTCACCGAGTTCCTGGTCAAGCCCGTCACCGCCAAGGGCGTTCTGGACCGGCTGAACGCGGCGATCTTCAAGCCGCGGGACTTCGTCAAGCACGACGCCTATTTCGGGCCGACCCGCCGCCGCGTCTCCGGCGACGGCCACGTGGGACCGCGCCGCAGGGCCGAGGACGCCAAGGCCTAGGGCGCGCGGCGCCCTGCTAGTACCCCTGCGCCTGCAGCTCCGCGTACACTTCCTTCGGAAAGCGCCGGTGGACCCACCACCATTCGGACGGCCGCTCGCGCACGCACTCTTCGATGAACTGATTGATCCGCCGCACCCCCGCGGCGATGTCGTCGGCCCGTGAGCCCGTGCGCGCCGGCTCGATCGGATCGTGCACGACGAGGCGGAAGCGCGCGCCCTTCAGCCGCTGAACGGAAACCGGCTGCAGGTCGGCGCCAAACCGCAGGGCGAAACGCACCGCCAGGGGGAGCGTCCGGACGGGACGCCCGAAGAACGGCGCCTCGATCCCCTCGTCATATTTCTGGTCATTGAGCACCGCCACCGAGACTCCGCGGCCGAGCCCCTCGATCAGCCGGCGTCCGCCCTCGGCGCTCCTGGGCGCGAAATGCTCCACATACCGCGACCGGCTCGCGCGGATCTGGGCCTCGACATAGGGATTGTTCGCCGCGCGATAGGCCAGGGTGTACTCGATGCCCAGCTCCCAACAGGTGGCGGGCATCACCTCCCAGTTGGCGAAGTGACCGCTGACGAAGATCACCGGCCGTCCGCTGGCGGCGATTTCCTCCAGGCGTTCGCGGTTGACGCATTCGATCCGGCTCTTGTCCGCCATGATCCGGTCGATCATCGAAAATTCCAGGATCGTGCGACCGACGCTCTCCCAATGATCGCGGGCGGTTCGCTCGCGCTCATCATCGGTCCAGTCCGGGAACGCCACGCGCAGGTTGCGCAACACCGTCTTGTGGACCCCGGTCAAAGGCCCCAGACGCCGGAAAAGTCCGCCGCCGAAATCCGATACGGCGTCGATCGGCGCCGCGCGCACAAGCGTCGAGAAGACGCTCCAGGCCAGCGCTTCGAGGCGCCATTGCAACTCGCGCAACGCGGTGTAGGGCTTCTCGGCCATGGCGCTGGTTAGTACCCCTGCGCCGCCAGTTCGGCGTAGGTTTCGCTTGGAAAGCGCCGGTGGACCCACCACCACTCCCAGGGACTCTCGCGCACGCGATCTTCGAGGAACTGGTTGATGCGCCGCACGCCCGCTTCCGTATCGGCGACCTTGCAATTGGTGCGGGTGAGCTCGATCGGATCGTGCAGGGTGATGCGGAACCGCGCACCGTCGAGGCGCTGCACCGAGGCCGGTATCAGGGGTGCCTCAAAGCGCATGGCGAAGCGCACCGCCGCGTGCTGGGTCGGCGTCAGGCGTCCGAAGAACGGCGCCATGATCCCAGGGTCGTACCTTTGGTCGTTGAGAATCGCCACCGAAAGCCCGCGGCTCAGGGCCGACAGCACCTCGCGACCGCCCTCCAGGCCCTTGGGGGCGAACAGGCGCACGCCGTAGCGGCGGCGGCTCTCGTTGATCCGCGCATCGATGTAGGGATTGTTCGCCGCCCGATAGGCGAGGATGCCCTCGACCCCCGCGGCCAGACCCGCGGCCGGCATCACTTCCCAGTTCGAGAAGTGGCCGCTGATGAAGACGGCGCCACGGCCGCCTTCGCGGACCGCCTCCAGTCGATCCAGGTTGACGAACTCGATCCGGCTCTTGTCGGCGATGATCCGGTCCATCATGAAGAACTCGAAGAGCACCCGGCCGACGTTCTCCCATTGCGCATGGGCGAGCTGGTTGCGCGCCGCGTCATCCCAGTCCGGGTAGGCCAGGCGCACGTTCCGTAGCACCGTGCGATGGACGCTGGTCAGCGGGCCGATCACCTTGGCCAGCGCCCCGCCGAAGGCCGAGGCGGCGTCGATCGGCAGCCGGCGCATGATCGCCGAGATCGCATCCCATCCGAGCGCCTCCAGGCGCCACTGGGCCTGGCGCAGGAAATTCGACTGCGTCTTGAAGAACATGGCGCCTAACTAGGCCCTCGCCCTCGGTCTTCGCAATGCTCCGGCACGCACCTTGCCGCGAACGGGCCCGACCGTGCCGCATTGGCACAACCGATATGGGCAGGGCGAGACAACGATCATGGGCGACGAAATCGATCTCCATCTGGGCAAGCGCGTACGGCGCCGGCGCCGGCTGCTGGGTCTGACCCAGCAACAGCTGGCCAGCGCCTGCGGCGTTCGGTTCCAGCAAATCCAGAAGTACGAGTGCGGCGCCAACCGTATCTCCGCCGCGCGCCTCTGGCGTCTGGCGCAGGCGCTGGACGTGCCGGTGGGCTACTTCTTCGACGGTCTGGGGGCCAGCGCCGACGTCGCCAGTCCGACGGTGGCGCTGACCAATGACGAGTCGGTGGACCTGATCCGCACCTACTATCAGCTGGGCGAGCGTCCGCGCCGCCGGCTGCTGGATCTGGCCAAGTCGCTGGGCCGCGACACCGACGCGGCCTAAGCGCTTTTGTCGCACCGCCCCCCAGGCTATCTGGGGGTTATGCCGCTCTCGCCGCAACGACTGGCCGAGTTCGACCGCTTCCTGATCGAGCTCAACCGCGCCTCCGCCGCGGTGATCCTGCCGCTGTTCCGCGGCGAACACGGGATCGAGAACAAGGCCGCCAAGGGCTCGTATGATCCGGTCACCGAGGCCGATCGTAGCGGCGAGGCGGAGATCCGCCGGCTGATCTCCGATCACTACCCCGCCCATGGGGTGATCGGCGAGGAGTACGGTGAGGATCGGCCCGAAGCCGAGTTCGTCTGGGTGCTGGATCCGGTGGACGGCACCCGCGCCTTCGTCGCCGGCCTGCCGGTCTGGACCACCCTGATCGGCCTCAGGTTCGAGGGCGAGCCGGTGCTGGGCTCCATCGGCCAGCCGTTCCTGGACGAGATCTACATCGGCGCCGCGCCGGGCTCGCGCCTGATCGCCCGCGGGACCGAGCGGCCCCTGACCGTGCGCAAGGGCGTGCCGCTGGCGGCCGCCGTCATCGCCACCACCGACCCCGAAGGCTGCTTCAGAGGCGCAGAGATGGACGCCTGGCGCCAGGTGCGCGCCGCCGTCAGGCTGGCGCGCCTGGGCTGTGACGCCTACGCCTACGCCCAGGTCGCCGCCGGGACCATCGACCTGGTCGTCGAAGCCCGGCTGAAGAGCTGGGACGTCGAGGCCGCCATACCGGTGGTCGAGGGCGCGGGGGGCATGGTCACCGACTGGCGGGGCGAGCGGATCGGCCGCCACGGCGGTCAGATGGCCATCGCCGGCGACCGCGCCTTGCTGGACGAAGCGCTGGTGGCGCTCAGGCCGGCGGCGAAATAGGCGCCGCCGCGTCGGCCAGAGCGTCGAATTCGCGCCAGAACAGCGCGCGGACGTCGTCGGTCTCCTGCAGGATCTCGTGGAAGGCGCCCGGCGCCTCGACCAGGCGCCCCTTGGGCATCCGCGAAGCCACCAGGCGCTCGCCTTCGATGTCCACCAGGCGGTCGGCGCCGGCGGCCACGACGAGCACCGGGATCTCGATCCGGGCAGCGCCCGCGCCGCGCTGCAGCTCGTCGATGGCGGCGAAGGCGAAGGCCAGCCAGCCCCAGGTCGGTCCGCCCAGCATCAGGTCCGGACATTGGACGATCTGCGCCTGGTTGCGCTCGTAGCGCGCCTGGTCGTGGGTGAGGATGTTGTCGGCGAAAGTGACCGCGACCGGGCTGACCTGGCGGCCCGGGGTGTAGCCGCCGCTGGCGCCCAGGGCGGTGGCCAGCCAGGTCAGCGCCTTGGCGAGCGGCAGGGGAAACGGCGGGGTCAGCAGCCCCAGCATGGGCGCCGAGAGCGCCGCGGCGGCGAACCGCCGCTCCCCGTGCGCCAGGACGAGCGCCGTGAGGCATCCCCCCATCGAATGGCCAAGGGCGATCCAGGGCTTGGGCAGCCGCGCCTCGAAGGTCGCCAGCAGGGCGTCGTAGTCGCCCAGGAAGTCCGCGTAGCCGCCAGCGTGGCCGCGCATCGGGTCGGGGAGCAGACGTCGGGAGAGCCCCTGGCCCCGCCAGTCGTGGGCCAGCACGGTGAACCCGCGACTACGCAGCTCCCCGACCACCTCGAAGTACTTCTCGATCGGTTCGGTGCGGCCGCCGCTGAGCACCACCGAGCCGCGGGGCGCGCCGCCGGCTGGAAACAGCGCTGCTCTCAGCCTGGCGCCGCCAACGCCTGGGAACCACTCGCCCGCGCCGCCCGCGGGAACCGGGGCGAGTGGCGTATCGATCAGCGGCGCCGGTTCGCCCAACTAGCGCAGCTTGGAAAACAGAGCCTGCATCTTGCCCTGCAGCCCCATGGCGACGCCCATGTCGGAGAGGCCGAGCGCGCCGGTCATCACCGCGGTCATGGGGTCGAGCTTGCCCTCGCCCAGCGCCACCAGGTCGTCCATGCTGATGGTCAGGGTCAGGTCCGCCGGACCGTCGTCGTTGGTGACCGCGCCGCCGTCGATGCGCACGACCCCCTCGCCTTTCAGATTGAACTTCAGGGTCTTGCCGAGGCCGCTGTCGCTCCCCACCGCCACCTTCATCCGGTCGGTCAATTCCTGCAGGGTCGTCATGCGGCTCGTCTCTCCTGGTTTCGCCTTGTTCGGCGGCGCGGTAACTTGGCCATCTCGACGATAAATGTAAACGCTGTTTAGGAACGCCATGACGCCCCTCACGCTCGCCGATCTGACGCGCATCTACCCTCAGCCGAAAGAGCGCGCGCGGGTCAAGGCGCTGAAGGCCCTGGACCGCCACGCCATGCAGTTCATCGAGCTTTCGCCCTTCTGCGTTCTGGCCAGCGTCGGCGGCGACGGCACGGTGGATGTCTCGCCCAAAGGCGGCGAACCGGGGTTCGCGCAGGTGGCCAGTCCGACCACGATCCTTCTGCCCGACCGCATGGGCAACAACCGCCTGGACGGGATCACCAACGTCCTCTCCAGCACTGGCGAGGTGAGCGTGATCTTCTTCATCCCGGGGGTCGACGAGACCCTGCGCGTGGCCGGCCGCGCCGCCCTCTATGACGACCCGGCGCTGCTGGAAGAGATGGCGGAGTTCGGCAAGCCGCCAAGAACGGTGCTGGAGATCACCGTGCGCGAGACCTTCCTGCACTGCGCCAAGGCTCTGATGCGCTCCAAGCTCTGGTCCGAAGAGGCGAAGGTGGAGCGAGGGGTCCTGCCCAGCATGGGCGAGATGATCCGCGACCAGACCGGGCTGGATACCACCGAGAGCCTTTCGGAATCGCTGGCGCGGTATCGGACGGAGCTGTGAGGCGGCTCGTCGCGGGGCTTGAACGCCCCACCGGCGTTCCTAAGTCTTGCCGCGAAGGCGCTGGATGTCCGGGCCTTCCGGGTCACGCGCGAGGCCAGTTCGGCTCGCGGCCGGCCCGTACTCAACCGCAACCTTGCTCAAGCAGGAGGATGCTTATGCGTACGATCGACTTCTCCCCCCTTTACCGCTCCGTCGTCGGCTTTGACCGGCTGGCCGATCTGCTCGACGCGGCCACCACCGAAGCGGCGACCGGCTATCCGCCCTACAACATCGAACGCACCGGCGAGCACGAGTACCGCATCGAGATCGCGGTGGCCGGCTTCAAACCCGACGAGCTCGACATCCAGGTCAAGGAAAGCGTGCTGACCGTGGAAGGCCGCAAGGCGGCCAACGACGCCGAGCGCCGCTACCTGCATCGGGGCCTGGCGGAGCGCAACTTCGCGCGCCGCTTCCAGCTGGCCGAATATGTGCTGGTGACCGACGCCAAGTTGGCCGACGGCCTGCTGCAGATTTCGCTGAGGCGCGAGCTGCCCGAGGCGCTGAAGCCCCGGCGCATCGAGATCACAGCGGACGCACCCAGCCTGATCGAGGCCGAAAAGGCGGCGTAGGCGCGCCTGCGTCCTTCGAGACGCCCGCTTCGCGGGCTCCTCAGGATGACGAGGGTGTTGGGCCAGCAGCAGTATTCGTCATGGTGAGGAGCGCTCGAAAGAGCGCGTCTCGAACCACGCACAGACCTTCCAGCTATTCCGCCGGCTCCAGCCCGATAGCGGTCGACCTGTCGGCCGAGATGAAGCTCGCGCCGGAGACATTGGCGCCGGTGAAGTCGGCGCCGCGCAGGTCGGCCAAGTCGAAGATCGCCGCGGTGAGGTCGGCCGACTGCGCCTGCACGTAGCGCAGCCGTGCGGAGTTGAGGGTGGCGGGCGTCGTGCGGCCGGTGGAGAGCGGCAGGCTGCCGACCTGGGCCCCCCGCAGGTCGGCCTTGGTGAGGTTGGCGCCGGTGAGCTTGGCGCCGCGCATATCTGCGCCCTTCATCATCGCGCCGCGCAGGTCGGCGTGCTCCAGGTTGGCGCCCTGCAGCTGGATGGCGGTGAGGTCGAGACCCACCAGGCAGGCGCCGCGCAGATTGGCGGCGGTGAGCCTGGCGCCCTTCAGGGCCTCGCCCAGCGGGCGCAGGTCCTGGCCCTCGAGCTTGGCCGGCGCGCCTTCCTTGCCGCCGGTGCGGCACCAGGCGTCGTTGCCTTTCACCGCCGCCAGCAAGCTCGGAACCTTGGCCATGGCCGCGGCCGTGGGCTCGGTGAGCGCGCCGCCCAGCTTGGCGCCCAGCGTCTTGGCTCGGGTCACGTCGACGCCGGTGAGCACGGCGCCCTCGAGGTTGGCGTTCTCCAGATTGCAGCCGCCGACATCGGCGTCCTGCATCATCGCGCCGGCGAGGTTGGCGTCCTTCAGATTGGCGCCGGCCAGTTTCGCGCCACGAAGGGAGCAATCGGTGAAGTCGGCGGCGAAAGCCGAGGCGCCGTCGAGCCGCGAGCCGTCGAGGGTGGCGCCGCAAAGGACGGCGTTGTCGATATTGCCAACGCGCGCTTCATGGCGGAGCGATGAGAGCCCCGTCTTCGCGTCCGGCACGGCCACCTGACCTTCGCGGAAGTCAGCGCCGGTGAGGTCGGCGTTGGTGAGGTTGGCGCCGCGCAGGCAGGCGCCGCGCAGATCCGCCCGGGTGAGGAACGCGCCGCGCAGGTCGGCCTTGCGCAGGTCCGAGCCGAACAGGTTCGCCCGGTCGAGCCGGACGCCGGCCATCCGGCAATCTTCGAAGTGCGAGGCCGAGAGGTCGGCGTCGGCGAGGTTGCGCCGGGCCAGCGTCAGGCCCGAGAAGTCGACGAACCTCAGCGAGGCGCGCTTGCCGCCCGGCCGACCGGTGACGAAGCGCTCATGAGCGTCCACCACCAGGTCGAGTTCACCCTGGCTCAGGCGCCGGCGCCCGGACGTGCTGTGTTCTGCGAGCATCGGCGGCTACAGCACCTCGAGGCCGCGCACGCCGTCGCGGATGGCGTCGGTCACGTCGACGCCCTTCAGCGTCGCGCCGGTGAAATTGGCGCGCGAAAGGTCGGCGCCCACCATGATCGCCTGGCGCACGTCAGCCCTGGCGAGGTCGGCGTTCTTCAGCGCCGCGCCGGTGAGATCGCAGGGGAGCGGCCGGTCGGGCGCGATCACCAGCGGGCCCAGCTGGGCGTCGCGCAGATCGGCGCCGGAGAGTTTCGCGCCCACCAGCCGGGCCCCGCGCAGGTCGGCGCGGCGCAGGTTGCAGGTGCGCAAGTCGGCGCCATCGAGCCTGGCGCCCTGAAGCTGCACGCCGGCCATGTCGAGGCCATAGAAGACCGCGTTGCGCGCCGAGAGCGCGGTGAGGTTGAGGCCGGTGATCGAGACCAGCGCGCGCAGATCGGCGCCGTCGAACACCGATGGCGCGCCCTCGCGGCCGGCGGTCTCGCACCACAAGGCGTGGGCTTTCAGCATGTCCTCGAAGGGCAGCTCCGAGCCGTCCTTGCCCGCCGGCTCGTCGGTGAGCACGCCGGCCATGTTGGCGTCCTGGACGTTCCAGCTGAAGGTCTTGGCGCCCACCAGCACCGCGTCGCGCAGATCCGCGCCGGAAAGGTCGGCGCCGGAAAGGTCGGCGCCCGAGAGGTTCGCGCCCGACATCTGGGCCTGCTTCAGGTTGGCGCGGATCAGCTTGGCGTCCTTCAGGATCGCGTCGGTGAAGTCAGCCTTCAGAGCGACGACGCCCGAGAGCCGCGAGCGCTCGAGGTTGGCGCCGGCCAGCACCGCGCCCTGGGCGTTGGCCGCCCGGTCGACCGGCTCCAGAATGCGCAGCCCCCGGTCGCGGTCGGCGGCCGCGATGGTGCCCTCGCGCAGGTCCGCCTCGAAGAGGTCCGCGCCGGAAAGGTCCGCGCCGCGCAGGCAGGCGCCGCGCAGGTCGGCCCGGCGCATGGAGGCTTCGCGCAGGTTGGCGTTCTGCAGATCGGCGCCGAACAGGCTGGCGTTGTCCAGCCGCGCGCCGGCCAGGTTGCAGTCGGCCAGGATCGCGCCGGTGAAGTCGGCGTCGCAGAGGTTTCGCCCGGAAAGGTCCAGCCCCTGGAGGTCCTTCCAGGTGAACACCGCCCGCGCGCCGCCCATGCGCGACGACCACAGCCGATCGTGGCGGACGCAGATCCCGTCCGCTTCCGCCTGAGTCAGCCGTCTGTGATGGATGACCTGGGTCGCCGGTTCGGCCATGGACTCCACTGGTAATAAGCTAGCCTCATTAAGCTTACGGAACGTGGATTAACGCCCTGTTCACAGGGGCGGGCTTGCCCCAGGCCCGGCGTCCGTGGCGCTGATCGTCGGTCTGGCTTAGCCCGGCAGGGCCTGCGCCCGCGCCGGATCCAGGTAGCGCGCCGAGATTGGCCTCAGCGATGCATCCACCTCGATCGCCAGCGGATTGCCGGTGGGGATCTCCACCGCCACGATCGCCTCGGCCGAGAGGTCCCACAGCAGCTTGACGATCGCGCGCAGGGAATTGCCGTGGGCGCCGACGATCAGGGTCTCGCCGGCCGCCAGCGCCGGGACGATCCGGTCCCGCCAATAGGGCTCGACCCGCTCCAGCGTGCTCTTCAGGCTTTCGGTCACCGGCAGCGCCACGCCGGCATAGCGGCGGTCATGGGACAGGTCGTACGGCCCGCCAGGGGTCAGCGGCGGCGGCGGGATGTCGTACGAGCGGCGCCACAGCTTGACCTGTTCGGCGCCGTGCCTGGCGGCCGTCTCGGCCTTGTTGAGGCCGGTGAGCCCCCCATAGTGCCGCTCGTTCAGCCGCCAGCTCTTCTCGATCGGGATCCACAGTTGGCCGGCGGCGGCCAGCGCGATGTCGGTGGTGCGGATGGCGCGGGTCAGCACCGAAGCGAAAGCGCGGTCGAACTGCAGCCCCTCGGCCTTGATCAGCTCGCCCCCCTGCAGGGCCTCGGCCTCCCCCCGCGGCGTCAGATCCACGTCCACCCAGCCCGTGAAGCGGTCTTCCAGGTTCCACTGGCTCTGGCCGTGACGAATGAGGACGAGGCGCGGCATGGCCCCTGGTCGCACAGACTTCCCGCGCCTTGCAACCACACGCCTTCCGGCGGCAAGGCCGGCGGGCTATACCCCCGCCATGCCCGATCGCATCGTCTATCCCGCGCTCGTCCTGATCGTCGCCGGCCTGGTCGCCCTGGCGTTCGTCTGGCCTCAGGGCCAGGGCCTCGCCTCGCCAGCGCCCTTCGGCCATCCGCTGCACGCGCTGGACCAGACGGTGAGCGTGAACGGTCAGCCCGTCGCCGTCATCCGCGGCGCCCAGGAGGCCGACGCGCCGCCGGGCGGGGCGAGATCCGCGCCCCCGCCTCGCCCATAAGCTCGCCGGCCCAGCCGTCCTCGGAAAGCGTTCCATGTTGCCAAAGCCCCGCGCCGATCTCGCGCCCATGAGCGTCGACTACGAGACCCTGCCAATGGTCAAGGCGACCGGCTTTCGCGAATACGACGCGCGCTGGCTGTTCGGGACCGAGATCAACCTGATGGGCGTCCAGGCCCTGGGACTGGGCCTTGGGACCTATGTGCGCGAGCTGGGCGAACACCGGATCGTCGTCGGTCACGACTTCCGCGCCTACTCCCTCTCGATCAAGCAGGCGCTGATGCTGGGGCTGGTCGCCGCCGGCTGCGAGGTGCTGGATATCGGCATGGCCGTGACGCCCATGGCCTACTTCGCCCAGTTCGACCTGAACGCGCCCTGCGTGGCCATGGTCACCGCCAGCCACAACGAGAACGGCTGGACCGGGGTGAAGATGGGCGTAGGGCCGCCGCTGACCTTTGGTCCGGACGAGATCGGCCGGCTGAAGGAGATCGTCCTCGCCGGCGACTTCCACGAAGCGTCTGGCGGTGCTGTCACCCGGGTCGAGGGCGTGGCCGAGCGCTACATCGCCGACGCCGGATCGCGCCTCACGCTCTCGCGGCCGATCCGGATCGTCTGCGCCTGCGGCAACGGCACCGCCGGCGCCTTCGCCCCCCAGGCGCTGAGGCTGATGGGCGCGGACGTCATCGAGATGGACTGCGAACTCGATTGGACGTTCCCGAAATACAATCCGAACCCGGAGGATCACGCCATGCTCAGGGCCATGGCGGAGCAGGTTCGGGCCACCGGCGCCGACCTGGCGTTCGGCTTCGACGGCGACGGCGATCGCTGCGGCGTGGTGGACGACGAGGGCGAGGAGATCTTCGCCGACAAGATCGGCCTGATGCTGGCCCGGGACCTGGCGCCCCTGAATCCAGGGGCCAGGTTCGTGGTCGACGTGAAGTCCACCGGCCTTTTCGTCACCGATCCGGTGCTGAAGGCCCATGGCGCGACCACCCTCTACTGGAAGACCGGCCACAGCTACCTGAAGCGCAAGACCGCCGAGATCGGCGCTCTGGCCGGGTTCGAGAAGTCTGGCCATTTCTTCTTCAACCCGCCGTTTGGCCGCGGCTATGACGACGGCCTGATCTCCGCCGCCGCCATTTTGGCCATGCTGGACCGCAACCCGGGCAAAAAGCTCAGTGAGCTGAAGAAATCGCTGCCGATGGCCTTCACCTCCTTGACCATGTCCCCCCACTGCGCGGACGAAGCCAAGTACCAGGTGGTGGAGAAAGTGACGGCCGACTACCAGGCCCTGTTCGCGGCGGGCGGCTCGATTCTCGGGCGCAAGGTCGTGGAGGTGAACACCGTCAATGGCGCCCGCGTGGTGCTGGCGGACGGCTCATGGGTGCTGGTGCGGGCCTCGTCCAACAAGCCCGAGCTGGTGGTGGTGGTCGAAAGCCTGCGCTCGGCCGATGACATGCGCGCCCTCTTTCACGAAGAGGTGAAGCCCAGGCTCGCCAACGAGCCGGGTCTCGGCGCCTACAACCAGGAAATCTAGGGGACCAAAGATGCGCGTGGCCATGATCGGCACCGGATACGTAGGCCTGGTTTCCGGCGCCTGCTTCGCCGACTTCGGTCACGACGTGACCTGCATCGACAAGGACGCCGTCAAGATCGAGCAGCTGCAGGCCGGCAAGATGCCGATCTACGAACCGGGTCTGGAGACCCTGGTGGCGCGCAACGTCGAGGCTGGGCGCCTGACCTTCGCCAATGACGGCGCGGCGGCGGTGCGCGAGGCCGACGCCATCTTCATCGCCGTCGGCACGCCTTCTCGGCGCGGCGACGGCCATGCGGACCTGACCTTCGTCTACGCCGCGACCGAGGAGATCGCGCCTCTGCTGGACGGCTTCACCGTGGTGGTCACCAAGTCCACGGTGCCGGTGGGGACGGGCGATGAGATCGAGGCGATCCTGCGCCGGCTGCGGCCAGACGCCCAGTTCGCGGTGGTCTCCAACCCCGAGTTCCTGCGCGAGGGCGCGGCGATCGAGGACTTCAAGCGGCCGGACCGGGTGGTGGTCGGCTTCGAGGACGAGCGGGCGCGGGCGGTGATGGCCGAGCTTTACCGGCCGCTGAACCTCAATGAGACGCCGATCCTGTTCACCGACCGGCGCACCTCCGAGCTGGTGAAATACGCCTCCAACGCGTTCCTGGCGATGAAGATCACCTTCATCAACGAGATGGCCGACCTCTGCGAGGCGGTGGGCGCGGACGTGCAACAGGTGGCGCGCGGCATCGGCCTGGACAAGCGGATCGGCTCGAAGTTCCTCCACGCCGGGCCGGGCTATGGCGGCTCGTGCTTTCCCAAGGACACTCTGGCGCTGGTCCGCACCGCCCGCGACGCCGGATCGCCGGTGGACCTGATCGAGACCACGGTCAGGGTCAACGACACGCGCAAGAAGGCCATGGCTGGCAAGGTCGCGGGGGCGCTCGGCGGCGAGCTGGCCGGCAAGACCATCGGGGTCCTGGGCCTCACCTTCAAGCCGAACACCGACGACATGCGCGAGGCGCCCTCGCTGGAGATCATTCCGGCGCTGCAGGCCCTGGGTGCGAAGATCAGGGCCTACGATCCCGAGGGCCACGAGGCGCGCCAACTGCTGCGCGACGTCGAGTTCATGAACGGCCCGTACGACGCCGTCGAAGGCGCCGACTGCGCGGTGATCCTTACTGAATGGGACGAGTTCCGCGCCCTGGACCTGGACAGGGTGCGCGCGCTGATGCGCCAGCCGCTGGTGGTCGACCTGCGCAACGTCTATCGGCCGGACGAGCTGCGCTCGCGCGGGTTCAGGTACGTGAGTTTGGGACGCGCCTAGCGCGCAACCCGCAAAGTCCGGCTAGTTGAGCCAGGCCTGCGAGGCCCAGATGGTGCCCATCCAGAACGCGGCGGCCATGGCGCCCACGAAGAGGATGCACGCGATCGAGCTGGCGCCCTTCGAGCGGGCCCGGGATTCATGGGAACGCGCCCACGAGGGGTCGTGCGCCATATCGCCTCCCTAGTTTCTTCTCCAGGCGCGCCGGTCGAGCGACGCGCCTTACCGTGAGGTTAAGGCCAGGTTAGCCAACATGTCCAGTCTGTAATGTTCTGGCGCGAGCTCGCGGCGTGCGACTCTTTGGGCGTCGCTAACCAGCCTCGTGCTACAGCTGGGGGGCCTGGGTGCGAACGTTCAACGACCGATAGGGACGAAATGGCCAACCTTCTGACGATGACCTCCCAGCGCGCTGGCTTGCTGGCGCTTGGCGCGGCCCTGGCGCTTGGCGCCTGCAGCAAACCCGCGCCCTCGAACGCGCCCGCTGCGAGCGCAAACGCGGCGGCCGCCGCCGTCCCGCCGCCGGCCTTCAGCGCCGCGCCAAGCGCCGACGCGACGGACGCCAAGGCCTTCCTCGATGGGCTCTACGCCCGCTACCAGTCGACCAAGGACAACAACTTCAACCCGATGAGCGACGATGCGCCCAAGGTGTTCGACAAGCCCATGCTCAAGCTCCTCAAGGACGAGCAGACGGCGCTGAAGGGCGAGCTTGGTGCAATCGACGGCGACTGGCTGTGCGCCTGCCAGGACTTCGTGAGCCTGAAGGCCACGGTCGTCGTGCAGTCGGCCACCGCCACCACCGCCAAGGCCACCGCCGACTTCACCGACACCGGCATGCCCGGCGAGGCCGCTCGCCACAACGCCTTCGACCTCGTCAAGGAGGACGGGTTCTGGCGCATCCACGACGTGCAGAACGGGGCCGATCCAAGCCTGCGCAAGACCCTGACCGACGAGATCGCCAGCCTGGCCAAAGGCGGCAAGTCCGTCAGCGGAGGGGACTAGGCGCCTTAGCGCCCTAAACCGCCGCCTGTTTCACCGCGCCGGCGATTTCGCGGACCAGCTGGCCGACCAGTTTCTCGTCGTCGCCCTCGGCCATGATCCGGATCAGGGGCTCGGTGCCGGAGGCGCGGACCACCAGGCGACCGCAGCCGTTCAGGCGCTTCTCGGCGTCCGCGATCGCCGACTTGACCGCCGCGTGCTCTAGGGGCCTGCCGCCAGCGAAGCGGACGTTCTCCAGCTTCTGCGGCACGGGCTGGAACTGCCGCGCGAGCGCGCTCATCGGCTTGCCCGAGCGGACCATCTCGGCCAGCACCTGCAGGGCCGCGATCAGGCCATCGCCGGTGGTGGAGAAGTCCGAAAGGATGATGTGGCCGGATTGCTCGCCGCCCAGGTTGAAGCCGCCCTCGCGCATCTTGGCCATCACGTAGCGGTCGCCGACCTGGGTGCGGTGCAGGGTCAGGCCCCTGTCGGCCAGGAACCGTTCCAGGCCCAGGTTGGACATCACCGTCGCCACCACCCCGCCGCCGGTCAGCCGGTCCTTGGCCGCCCACGCCGCGGCGATCAGGGCCATGATCTGATCGCCGTCGACGACGTGGCCCTTCTCGTCGCAGATCACCAACCGGTCGGCGTCGCCGTCCAGCGCGATGCCGATGTCGGCGCGGTATTGCTTGACCGCCGCGATGATCGCCGCCGGATAGGTCGAGCCGCACTCTTCGTTGATGTTGAAGCCGTTGGGCGAGACGCCCACCTCGACCACCTCGGCGCCCAGTTCGTAGAGCGCGGTGGGGGCGACCTTGTAGGCCGCGCCGTTGGCGCAATCGATGACGACCCGCAGGCCATTGAGGCTGAGCGCCCGCGGCAGGGTGCCCTTGACGATCTCCACGTAGCGCGCCTGGGCCTCGTCCATGCGCACCACCCGGCCAAGCGCCTTGGGCCCGGCCAGACCCTCCTGCAGGCCCTCGTCCATCAGGGCCTCGATCTCCAGCTCGCGCTGGTCGGAGAGCTTGTAGCCGTCGGGGCCGAAGAGCTTGATGCCGTTGTCGGCGAAATCGTTGTGCGAGGCGCTGATCATCACCCCCAGATCGGCGCGCATCGAGCGGGTCATCATCGCCACCGCCGGGGTGGGCAGGGGACCAAAGAGGCGCACGTCCATGCCGACGCTGGCGAAGCCCGCCACCAGGGCCGGCTCGATCATGTAGCCGGAGAGTCGTGTGTCCTTGCCGATCACCACCAGGTGGCGCCGGTCGCCGCCGTTGGTGAAGAGCTTGCCCGCCGCCAGGCCCACGCGCAGGGCCACCTCGGCGGTCATCGGATGGACATTGGCCTGCCCGCGGATGCCGTCGGTGCCGAAATAGCCGCGGGTCTTCATGGGGCGGGGTGCTTCATCGCGAATAAGGTCCAGAAACGTACGGAAACGCAGATTTATCCGACCGGTGTTTTGCGAATGCTAAAGCCGCTCACCTGATCGGTGGCGAAGCAGTCTAGCCTCGCCCCCGCGAACCACAAAGGACCCATCGATCCATGTGCGGCATCATCGGCATCGTCGGCGTGAAACCGGTCACCCCACGACTGATCGAGAGCCTGAGGCGCCTGGAGTATCGCGGCTACGACTCCGCGGGCGTCGCCGGCGTCGTTGACGGCCACATCGAGCGCCGGCGGGCCGAGGGCAAGCTCAGCCGCCTGGAAGCGGTGGTGGAGGCCGATCCCCTGAAGGCCACCATCGGGATCGGCCACACCCGCTGGGCCACCCACGGCGTCCCCTCCGAGCGCAACGCCCACCCGCACACCGCCGGCCGCGTGACGCTGGTGCACAACGGCATCATCGAGAACTTCGCCGAACTGAAGGCGGAGCTGAAGAAGAAGGGCCGCCAGTTCGAGAGCGAGACCGACACCGAGGTCGTCGCCCAGCTGATCGACCAGAACCTCACCGAGGGCCTCGCGCCCCTTGAGGCTCTGAAAGCCGCGCTGGGTCGCCTGCGCGGCGCCTACGCCATCGTGCTGATGATCGAGGGCGAGAATGACTTGATCATGGGCGCGCGCCAGGGCCCGGCGCTGGTGGTGGGCTATGGCGATGGTGAGATGTATCTGGGCTCCGACGCCCTGGCGGTCGGACCTTTCACCAATCAAATCAGCCACCTGGAGGACGGCGACTATGTCGCCATCGACCACAGGGGCGCGCGGATTTTCGACGCCTCGGGCGCGCCGGTCGAGCGGGCCGTCCGCATCGTCCCCACGGCCGCGGCGCTGGTGGAGAAGGGCAACTACCGGCACTTCATGGAAAAGGAGATCCATGACCAGCCCGACGCGGTGCAGCACACGCTCTCGGCCTACGTCGATCCGGTGACCGGCCAGGTTCGCGCGCCCGGCCTCGACTTCACCCGCTTCAGCCGCCTGCAGATCGTCGCCTGCGGCACCGCCTCCTACGCCGGCATGATCGCCCGCTATCTCTTCGAGCGGCTGGCGGGCCTGCCCACCGAGGTCGAGATCGCCTCTGAGTTCCGCTACCGCGAGCCGGCGCTGGGGCCGGAAGCCCTGGCCCTGGCGATCTCCCAGTCGGGCGAGACAGCCGACACCCTGGCGGCGCTGCGCTGGTGCAAGGCCAGGGGCCTCACCACCGCGGCCCTGGTCAACTCCCACGAATCGACCATGGCGCGGGAAGCCGACGTGATGCTGCCCACCAACGCCGGCCCGGAGATCGGCGTCGCCTCCACCAAGGCCTTCACCGCCCAGGTGGCGGCGCTCACCGCGCTCGCCATCGCCGCGGCCCGCCAGCGCGGGCGGATCGACGCGGCCGAGGAGGCGCGGCTGGCGCGGCTGCTGTTGGAGACGCCCCGCCTGATCGCCCAGTCGATCGGCGTCGAGGAGGCTGTGCGGGTCATCGCGCTGGAGATCGCGGGAGCCAGGGACGTGCTCTACCTGGGCCGAGGCGCGATGTATCCCATGGCCCTGGAAGGAGCGCTGAAGCTGAAGGAAATCAGCTATATCCACGCCGAGGGCTATGCCGCCGGCGAGCTGAAGCACGGACCGATCGCGCTGGTCGACGCGGCGACCCCGATCATCGTCATCGCCCCCACCGACGAGCTCTTCGAGAAGACCATCTCCAACATGAGCGAGGTGATCGCGCGGGGCGGGCGGATCGTCCTGATCACCGACACGCAGGGCGCCGCCCACGCGCCCGAGGGCGTGCAGACGATCGTCGCGCCGGACTGCGATCCGCTGGTCGCGCCGCTGGTGTTCGCCGCGCCGATCCAGCTCCTGGCCTACCACGTGGCCGTGCAGAAGGGCGCGGATGTCGACCAGCCGCGCAACCTCGCCAAATCGGTGACGGTGGAATAGGCGCAGCCGCCTCTCGCCTAAGGCTTCAGCGCGTCGATCAGGAACCGCGTGGAGGTGAACTGGAGGGGTTGGCCCCCTTCCACCTTCGTCTGAAGCGACTCCAGCGCCGCAAGATGACCCTCGACGCTGAATCCCGGGACCACCCAGGGGACGGCGGTCAGGAAGTAGACCAGCGCCCCGACATCCAGAAACGTGACCGGGCCGCGCCACGCCGCCTCGCGGCGGATCTCGCATCCGAGGGCGCGCAACTCGCCGCCGACCTTGACGAGCGTGTTGTCGGGATAGGTCAGGCTCGCACCGAAGGCGGCGACTAGGTCGGCGAGATTGTCGCCGCCGACCTGCTGGGTCAGGAAGACGCCGCCCGGCTTCAGCACCCGGTGCATTTCCGCCGTTCGGAAGCCGCCGTGCCGGTTGAGGATCAGATCGAAGGCGCCGTCCTCGAACGGCATGCCCGAGCGCGTGTTGCCCTCAGAGACGGCGACGCCCAGCGGCTCCAGTCGCCGGCGGGCGACGGCGAGATTGGGAACATAGCCTTCCACGGCCCTCGCACGTCCCGGGAACGGGGCGAGAGACGACAGGACTTCGCCGCCGCCGGTCGCCACGTCGAGGAGGTCCGTCGAGCGAGCGATGGCGGCCCTGGCCAGCGCGAGGTAGTCCCAAGGCGGCGACGACTCGACTATGCGGTCCTTCAGATAGGCGAAGTCCCAGCCCTCGAAGGGGGCGGCGGCGTCGCGTTTCCACTGATCCAGAACGGCGTCGGCGACCATGGACGTTTGGGCCCGCTGCTGAAAAGGTCGACGGTCTGTAGCCTCTGCGGCGCGTCCCCGTAAGGCCTTCGAAGTCCACGACGCTCGGCCGCGCGGCGCCGCCGCGGCGGCGCCCGGTCTGGATTTGCGCATCCGCCTCGGCTAGGGCTCGGCCAGGCAAGGGACCTCGATGAAACCTGTACGCAAGGCGGTGCTGCCCGTCGCGGGGCTGGGGACGCGCCTCCAGCCGGCGGCCAAGACCACGCCCAAGGAGATGCTGAACGTCTTCGATCGGCCGCTGATCGTCAGGATCATCGCCGAAGCGCGGGCGGCGGGGATCGAGCACTTCGTGTTCGTCACCGGGCGCGGCAAGTCGGCGATCGAGGACTACTTCGACCACCACATCGAGCTGGAGGCCGAGCTCCAAGCCAAGGGCAAGACCGAGCTACTGGCAGAGATACGCTCAGAGCTGCCAAGGCCCGGCGAGATGAGCTTCGTGCGTCAGATGGCGCCGCTGGGCTTGGGCCACGCGGTCTGGTGCGCGCGCGATGTCGTTGGCGAGGAGCCGTTCGCCGTCATGCTGGCCGACACGATCATGGAGGCGCGGCCCTCGGCGCTGGCGCAGGCGATCGCCGCTCACGACGCGGTGGGCGGCAACATCGTCATCATCGAGCCCGCGCCCCCCGGCCAGGCCCATCGGTACGGGATCGTCGAGCTCGGCGAGCCGGCGGCGGGCTTTCCGGGCCGGCTGTCGCGGATGACCGGGATGGTGGAAAAACCGCCCCCCGGGACCGAACCCTCCAACCTCTTCATCTCCGGCCGCTACGTCCTGCAGCCGGAGATCTTCGCCGTGCTGGCGGCGCAAGAGAGGGGCGCGGGCGGCGAGATCCAGCTCACCGACGCCATGGCCCGGCTGATGGCCAGCCAGCCGTTCCACGCGCTGGAATACGACGGGACCACCTACGACTGCGGCGACGCGGTTGGCCTCGTACGCGCCAACGTCGCCTTCGCGCTCGCCCATCCCGAGCTGGGCGCCGAGGCGCGGGCCGCCATCGAGGCGCTGCTCGCTAAGCGCTGACCTCCTCCACCGCCGCCACCAGGCGCGCCAGGTCTTGCGGGCGCGAGAGGCGGTGGTCGCCGTCGCGGATCAGGGTGAAGACCACGTCCTCGCCCTCGATCGCATTGGCCAGCTCGAGCGCGTGGCGCCAGGGGACGTCCGGATCGGCGCCGCCCTGGAGGATGCGCACCGGCTGCTTTATCGGCACGGGCCCTGACAGGATCGACCAGCGGGCGCCATCTTCCAGCAAGACGCGGGTGATCGGATAGCCGTCCGGATCGTAGGCCGACGGCCGCCGCCAGACGCCGTCCTGCGCCAACGCCGCCTGGCCCTGCGCCGGCAGCGAGGGGCGGATCAGCCGCTCAGTGAAGTCGGCGGCCGGCGCGATCAGCACCAGCGCCTGCAGCCGCGCTGGCCGCGCCATCGCCGCCAGGCACGCCAGCCAGCCGCCCATGGACGAGCCGACCAGGATCAGCGGGCCGACCGTCAGCTGGTCGATCACCGCCAGGGCGTCGGCGCGCCAGCGGGTGATGGTCCCGGCCGCGAAGTCGCCGCCGCTCTGGCCGTGGCCGAAGTAGTCGAAGCGCAGGAAGTCGCGCCCTGCGCGGCGGGCCCAGCGCGCCAGAGCCTCAGCCTTCGTTCCGCTCATCTCCGAGCGGAAGCCCCCCAGCCAGAGCACGCTCGGCCCCTCGCCCGGGACTCGCCGCCAAGCCACCTCGCCGCCCCCCACGTCCAGCCGCCCGGCCGCTTCGGTCATGGCGTCCGCGCCCGCCTTTCGCTACTGAGGTCCAGCTGTTCATTAACCATTTTCGACGCCTGGAGCGAAGTCGATCCATCCCGCGTCTCCGCCACCTGGGACTTGCCCCGCCGCCTCCGCCACACCCCTCGCGGTGAACAGGGGGCCGCGCCCATGAAGGAGCTGGGTAAGGTGCTGGTGATCAAGCTCGGCGGGGTCGGCGAAGTGGTGCTGGCCTTTCCCGCCTTCGAGCGCATTCGCCAGGCGCACCCCACGGCCAAGATCACCCTCTTGACCACCCAGCCTTTCGAGTCGCTGGCGAGGTCCAGCCCCTTTTTCAACAATGTCGAATCGGACGGACGGCCAGGCAATCCGGCCGCGTGGCTGGGGCTGGTCCTGCGGCTGCGAGGCGCGAGGTACGAGCGGATCTACGACCTGCAGAACGATGCCGGGACCAACCTGATCTTCCAGGGCCTGCGCCCCTTCGCACCGGCCTGGTCCGGGACCGCGATGGGCGCTTCGCTGCCCCACCGCAATCCGGAGCGGGGCAAGATGCATCAGTTGGAGCGGCAGGCCGAGCAACTGCACGCTGCGGGCGTCTGGGAGAACGCGCCAACCCGCCCGCTGTCGGCCGCCCCGCCCGACATCTCCTGGATCCTGGCCCGCGCCGAGCGGGCCAGGTTCGCGGTCGCCGGCGGGCAGCGGCCGCTGGTGCTGCTCTCGCCCGGCGAGAGCCACGGCAGCCCGCAGAAGAGCTGGCCGATCGATCGCTACGCGGAGCTGGCCCAGCGGCTCAACGACGCCGGCTACGACATCGTCATCATCGGCGCCCTGCACGAGAGTCCGCTGGCGCACGCCATCCAGCGCAAGGCGCACCGGGCCAGGGACCTCACGGGCCGCACCGACTTCGCCCAGATCGCCGCCCTGGGCGCGCGGGCGGCGCTGGCGATCGGCAACGACACTGGCGCTCTGCACCTGATCGCGGCGGCCGGCGCGCCGACCATCGGGCTTTTCTCCGCCGCCTCCGATCCGGCCGTGTCTGGGCCGCGCGGACATGTTACGGTGCTCCAGTCGCCGGACCTCAAGGACTTGCCGGCGGAGACGGTGGCCCACGCGGCGCTGGCGCTGGCGCAGCAGCCGGCTTGAATAGGGCCGGGGCGTTCGTCATATTTCAATCCTGTTGGGGGCGTTATCTCCCGACAACCTTCACTGCAACTGACCAGGAGAACTGCCTATTCGTCGTCCAATGCCCGCGCCGCCGTCCAAGGACGGGCCGCGCATCAATGAAGACATCCGCGTCCCCCGCGTTCTGCTGATCGATCAGAACGGAGAAAAACAGGGCATCATGCCCACGTCCGCCGCCATCGAAGCGGCCGAGGAAGCGGGACTGGACCTGGTCGAGGTTTCCCCAAACGCCGATCCGCCAGTGTGCAAGATTCTCGACTACGGCAAGTACAAGTTCCAGGAACAAAAGAAAAAGAACGAGGCGCGCAAGCGCCAGAAGCTGGTCGAGGTCAAGGAGATCAAGCTTCGGCCCAACATCGATCACCACGACTACGAGGTGAAGGCGCGGGCCATGCACCGCTTCTTCGAGGAAGGCGACAAGGTCAAGGTCACCCTGCGCTTCCGCGGCGGCGAGATGCGCCACCCCGAACTGGGCATCAAGCTCCTCGACCAGGTGCGCACCGACTTCGACCCGGTGGCCAAGGTGGAGCACGAGCCCCGCATGGAAGGCCGCCAAATGGTGATGATCCTGGCGCCGAGGTAGCGCCGCGCCCGCTTGATCCATCCGCCGCGGTAGTGTCAGTCTGACGCGAGGGCGCGGGGGATGAAATCATGCCGAGAATTCGGCTTTGGCTGGCGATCGTGGTCGCCCTTCTCTACGCCCTGCCGGCCGCTTCGGCGCCTCTAGAAGCCTATGGTGCGTTACCGGCGATCGAGCAGGTGGCGATATCGCCCGACGGCCAGTATCTCGCCATCGCGGCCACCAACGGCGAGCAGCGGACCGTAGCCGTCCAGCGCGTCGCCGACCGCCAATACGTCAGCATCATCCGCGTCGGCGACACCAAGCTGCGCGAGCTGCAATGGGCGGGATCGAACCATGTGCTGATCACCGTTGCGGTCCATGCCGCGCTGGCTGGACCGGTTTCCTTCGGCGGCGTCGAACATTGGGGGGTGATCGACTTCAACGTCTCCGCCAAGAAACAGACGGTCCTGTTGAGCGATGTGCCCCACGGCTTGAACGTCATCTATGACAATCCCATGCCGCGGGTCATTGACGGCAAACCCTACGCCTTTCTCGAAGGCGTCACGTTTGGGGACATCAGCGGCTCCGGCGGCCTCACGGTCTTCAAGGTCGATCTCGACCGAGACGTGACCACCGTTGTGGAGGAGGGCTTGCCGCATTCGAGCGGTTGGGCGGTGGATGCGCAAGGAAATCCGCTTGCGCAGACGACCTACGATGCGTCCGCCTCGAAATGGACACTCCGGATCATGCAAGGGGACGAATGGCGAACGGTGAAAACCTTGACCGTCTCCATCGAACAGCCGGGCCTGGCCGGGCTCGGACGAGACGCCAAGTCGATCCTGATCTTTGACCGGGTCGACAACGAATGGGTGCTTCGAGAAATGACGCCCGGCGCTAGCGACTGGAGCGCGCCCTTGGCGACCGGTACGTTCGGCGTCTTCCACGACGACACCACCGGCGGATTGATCGGGATCGTTCACTTCAGCGGCGATGAGCGGCGCTACGAGTTCTTCAATCCAGTTGAACAGCAATATTGGAAGGCCGCGGTGGCCGCCTATCCGGGCCAGAGGGTCGATCTCGTGGGCGGATCGGCCGATCACCGCAAGCTGGTGGTGCGGGTGGATTCGCCCACCGACGGCCCGGCGTTCGCCCTCGTGGATCTGGACGCCAGAAGCGCGCACTGGATCGGCGCCGAGTACGCCAGCCTCAAGCCCGAGGACATCGGCGAGCGGCGAGCCATCGCCTTCACTGCCGCCGACGGGCTGCCTCTCACCGGCTACCTGACCCTCCCGCACGGCAAGGAGGCCAAGAACCTTCCGCTGGTGGTCCTGGTCCATGGCGGACCGGCGGCCCGCGACGAGCCGGGATTTGACTGGTGGGCCGAGGGGATCGCCTCGCGCGGATACGCTGTCCTGCAGGTGAACTTCCGGGGTTCCGGCGGATTCGGCTGGAAGTTCCTCTCGGCGGGCTTCGGCGAGTGGGGCAAGAAGATGCAGACCGACCTGTCGGACGGCGTCCGCTTCCTGGCCGCCCAGGGCCTCATCGATCCGAAGCGCGTGTGCATCGTCGGCGGGAGCTACGGCGGCTACGCAGCCTTGGCCGGCGCCACCATCGATCATGGCGTCTACCGCTGCGCCGTCTCCATCGCCGGTGTCGCCGACCCCGGCAGGTTAGTCCGCAACGACAAGTCCTACCGCGGCGACCAGGGGGTGGAGTCGGAGCGTTATTGGGATCGCTTCATGGGCGCCTCGAGCGCGAACGATCCGAAGCTAGACGAGATCTCGCCCCTGCACCTGGCCGACAAGGCGGACATCCCCATCCTGCTGATCCACGGCAATCAGGACACCCGCGTGCCGTTCCAGCAGAGCCAGATGATGGCCGACGCCTTGCGCCGCGCGGGCAAGCCGGTCGAGCTGGTGACCCTGAAGAGCGAGGACCATTACCTTTCGCGCGGCGAGACACGCTTGCAGATGCTGCAGGCGACCATGGACTTCCTAGCGAAGAACAACCCGCCGGGGTGATCTCGGCGGTTATCCGACGCGGCCCGCCTTGCCCGGCGCGCCGACCCGCCTTATCAGCGTTCACATGACCGCCGAGCCGGATGCTTCTGCGGGCGGGCGGTCGACCGCTGCGCTCTACACCCTGCTGTCGGTGATGTTCATCAACATGCTGGGCTTTGGCGTGATCGTGCCCTTCCTGCCGTTCTACGCCTCCTCGTTCCACGCCGCGCCCTGGCAGATCGGGCTGGTGTTCTCGGCCTACTCGCTGGGCTCGTTCGTTGGCGAGCCTTTCTGGGGCCGGCTCTCGGACCGGATCGGGCGCAAGCCGATCCTGATCTCCACCGTGGCCGCCAATTGCCTCTGCTACGGCGCGCTCGCCTTCGCGCCCAACGTCTGGGCCGCCATCGCCATCCGCGTCGTGGGCGGGATGGCGGCCGGCAATGGCTCGGTGGTGCAGGGCTACATCGCCGACGTCACCCCGGTGCAGGAACGCGCCGGGCGGATGGCCAGGCTCGGCGCCGCCTATAACCTGGGCTTCATCCTGGGCCCGTTCGTGGGCGGCATCCTGGCCAAGCCGTCGGCCGGGCCGGCGGGATATCAGCTGCCGCTGCTCACCGCCTCGGCGCTGGCGGCCTGCTCGGCCATCGGCATCGCCTGGGTGGTCCGCGAAAGCCGCCAGCGGCGCCCGTTCATGGGTCGCCAGCCCAGCCGCTGGGTGATGTTCGGCTACGCCGCGCGTCACCCCGTCGTCGGTCGTCTCATGCTGCTGACCTTCGCCGTCGGCGTCGCCTTCACCGCCATCGAGAGCACCTTCGCGCTCTGGGCCCACCAGCGCTTCAGCTGGACGCCGCGGGACGTCGGCCTTTGCTTCGGCCTCACCGGGGCGGTCTCCGCCGGCTGCCAGTTCCTGCTCACCGGACCGCTGTCGCGACGGTTTGGCGAGGGGCCGATGCTGGCCGTGGGCATGGCCGGCACGGTGATCTGCACCGCGCTGCAACCGTTCTCCGACGGCGGGACGATGACCGTGGCGCTGATGGCGCTGATGGCGCTCTCGCAATCGGTGGCCTTCCCCAACTCCGGCGCGCTGCTCAGCCGCAGCGTCGATCCAGACCACCAGGGCCAGATCATGGGGCTCAACAACGCCACCGGCGCGCTGGCCCGCGTGACCGGGCCGCAGTTCGGGCTGGGGCTCCTCGGCTTCAACATCAACGCGCCGTTCTACCTGGGGGCGCTGATCGTGGCGCCGGCGATCTTCCTGGCGCTGGGCGCGGGCCGCGCGGCGGGCGATGAGACCCTGGAGGCCTTGCGCCCAATGCCGATAGAGTAAGGCTATGGCCGACGACTATCGCGCCCTCGTGGAACGCTTAGCGGTCCCGCATCGCGCCAGCGGCGTCTACAGGACGCTGCTTGCGGCCGGCCGCGATGCGCTCGCCGCCGTCCGCACGGGCCTGCATCATGGGAGCGGAGCGGTCCGCTACCAGTGCTGCCGGCTGATGGACCATCTCGCCGGCGCGGACACCCTGGACGAACTGGTCGCCCTGCTGGACGACCCGGACCATCGCGTGCGGCTCTCGGTGCTGCACACGCTGGCTTGCGAGCGCTGCAAGGAAGACGACTGGCGACCGGACGAGGCGCAGGTGCTGAACCCTGCCCTCGCCCGCCTCCACGGCGACGCCGACGCGCACGTCCGCGCCATGGCGATCGAAGTGGTGGGGCGCTGGGTCCACACCCAACCGGCTGCCCTCAGCGCGCTCGAACGCGCCAGCCACGCCGACCCCAGCCCGACGGTCCGCAAGAAGGCGCGCTGGCATCTGCCGGGCGGAGCGATCCACCGCCGGACGCGCCGCCTTGCTTTTCGCCGTCCTATCCCATGAACGCGCCGCCCATCGTTAGCGAGAATGCTTTCGCCGCTGCTGAGGTCTTTCAGCGGCCAGATGGTCTGTTTCAATTTCGCGGCTTCTTCAGCACGAAAGAGGGTTGGGAGGAGATCAATACGTCGGGTATCTACGCTGACGCAGCAGCGGCCGAGGCGGACGCGCGCATCTGGGTCGACGAAGAGAGCACGACCCCGTGAAATTCAAACTGAGACATTGCCGGCGGACGCGCCGCCTTGCTTTTCGCCGCCCTATCCCATAAAAGCCGCGCCTCTCTTCAGAGCCGCCTGGCCCAAGGCATGCCAGGGCGACTCCAAAGCACCCTCAGAGGACGAAATGCCCAAACTGAAGACCAAATCAGGCGCCAAGAAGCGCTTCAAGATCACTGCGACCGGCAAGATCAAGGCCGGGGTCGCGGGCAAGCGCCACCGGCTGATCAGCCACAGCGCCAAGTACATCCGCCAGAACCGCGGGACCAAGGTCATGTCGGACGCCGATACGGCGACGATCAAGACCTACATCCCCTACGGCCTGAAGTAGGGGGCCGGTCAGATGGCAAGGGTCAAACGCGGCGTCGTCGCCCACGCACGGCACAAGAAGGTCCTGGAGCAGGCCAAGGGCTTCTGGGGCCGGCGCAAGAACACCATCCGCGCCGCCAAGGCCGCGGTCGACAAGGCCGGGCAGTACGCCTACCGCGACCGCAAGGTGCGCAAGCGCTCGTTCCGCTCGCTGTGGATCCAGCGGATCAATGCCGCCGCGAGGACCGAGGGCCTCACCTACGCCCGATTTATGCACGGCCTTGACCAGGCCGGGATCGAGATCGACCGCAAGGTGCTTTCCGACATAGCGGGCAACGATCCAGCCGCGTTCAAGGCCATCGCCGAGAAGGTTCGCGCCGCGCTGGCTTAGGGTCCGGCCGCGGTGCGTGGTTCGAGACGCGGCTCCTCGCCGCTCCTCACCATGACGAGGGTCGTTGGAACTCCCTTTTCTTCGTCATCCTGAGGAGCCCGCGTTGGCGGGCGTCTCGAAGGACGCAAGATGCTATGGGCACAATGACCAGATGACCGATCATACCGAACTCGAAGCTGACCTCTCTTCCCAGATCGCCGCCGCGGCCGATCTGGAGGCGCTGGACCAGCTGCGCGTGGCGGCGCTGGGCAAGACCGGCGTCATCTCGGCGCTGCTGAAGTCGCTGGGGGCCATGAGCCCGGACGAGCGCCGCACCGAAGGCCCGGCGATCAACGGCCTGCGCGACCGCATCGCCGCCGCCATCGCCGCTCGCAAGGCGGCGCTGGAAGACACGGCGCTGGAGGCCAGCCTCGCCGCCGGCCGGCTCGACCTATCCCTCCCCGCCCCGCCGCGCCGCCAGGGCAGCGTCCATCCGACGCTGCAGGTGATGGACGAGATGATCGCCATCTTCGCCGAAATGGGCTTCGGCGTCGCCGAGGGGCCGGATATCGAGGACGACTTCCACAACTTCACGGCGCTCAATTTCCCGCCCCGCCACCCGGCGCGGGAGATGCACGACACTTTCTTCCTGAAACCGGGCGCCGATGGCGAACGCAAGCTTTTGCGCACGCACACCAGCCCGATCCAGGTGCGGGTAATGCGCCGGGCCAACGTGGCGGTGGGCGCGCCGCAGTTCGCGGTCTTCCAGGACCCGCCGATCCGCATCGTCGGCCCGGGCCGCGTCTACCGCTGCGACTCCGACGCCACCCACACGCCGATGTTCCACCAGATGGAGGGCCTGGTGATCGACCGGGGCATCCATATGGGACACCTGAAGTGGACCCTGGACGCCTTCGTGCGCCGCTTCTTCGAGGCCGAGGGCGTGGTGACGCGCTTTCGCCCTCACCACTTCCCGTTCACCGAACCCTCCGCCGAGATGGACGTCCAGTGCGACCGCTCGACCGCCCAGATCAAGATCGGCGAGGGGACCGACTGGCTGGAGATCCTGGGCGGCGGCATGGTCCACCCCAACATCCTCACCACCTGCGGCCTGGACCCCAACGAGTGGCAGGGCTTCGCCTTCGGCATGGGCGTCGACCGCCTGGCGGCGCTGAAATACGGCATGCCGGACCTGCGCGACAGCTTCGCCGCCGACGCCCGCTGGCTGGCGCACTACGGGTTCTCCGCCTTCGCCGATCCCAATCCGGCGTCGGGGCTCAGCTGATGGCGAAGATGGATTCAACCGCAGAGCACGCGGAGATACGCGGAGACGGCGGAGAAGGTCGGATTTCTCTGCGTGTCTCTGCGCGCTCCGCGGTTCCAATGGATCGTTCCGAAGCCGCTGATCGTGGGGGGTGAGCATGAAGTTCACCCTCTCTTGGCTCAAAGACCACCTCCAGACCACGGCCAGCGTCGCCGAGGTCGCGGGCGCCATGACCATGGCCGGGCTGGAGGTCGAGCACGTGGACGATCCGGCGGCCAAGCTGGCGGCGTTCTCCGTCGCCAAGGTGATCGAGGCTCACCAGCACCCCAACGCCGACCGCCTGCGCGTCTGCCAGGTGGAGACCCGGGACGGGGTGAAGGAGA
Source organism: Caulobacterales bacterium (assembly GCA_044445785.1). Lineage (GTDB taxonomy): Bacteria > Pseudomonadota > Alphaproteobacteria > Caulobacterales > Caulobacteraceae > Acaudatibacter. The sequence goes on along the minus strand of JBIOEF010000013.1, from coordinate 6,308 downwards.
TCGTCTGCGGCGCCCCCAACGCCCGGGCTGGCCTCTACACCGTCTACGCCCCGATCGGGACCTTCATCCCCGGCAGCGGGATCACCCTGGAGCCGAGGGCCGTGCGCGGTGTCGTCTCCAACGGCATGCTCTGCTCGGCGATGGAGCTTGAGACCGCCGAGGAGTCGGACGGCATCCTGGAACTGGCCGAGGCCCCGGTCGGCTCCTCCGCCGCCGATGCGCTTGGCCTGGAGGCGGTGATCGACTTCGAGGTGACGCCCAACCGCCCAGACTGGCTGGGCGTCGCCGGCATCGCCCGCGACCTGGCGGCGGCCGGCGTCGGAACGCTGAAGGACCTGGCGGTGAAGCCGGTCGCCGGCGCCTTTCCCTGCCCGATCGAGATCCGGGTCGATGGTTCGGACGCCTGCCCGGCGTTCGCGGGGCGCCTGATCCGTGGATTGAAGAACGGCCCCGCGCCGGCCTGGCTGCAGCAGCGGCTGCGCGCCATCGGCCTTCGCCCGATCAACGCCCTGGTGGACGTCACCAACTTCCTCTCTTACGACCGCGCCCGCCCGCTGCACGTCTATGATGCGGCGAAGCTCACCGGCGGCTTCATCGAGGCGCGCTTGGGACGCGCCGGCGAGACCCTCGAGGCGCTGGACGGCAAGACCTACCAGGCGACACCTGAGATGTGCGTCATCGCCGATGGCTCTGGCGCGGTGGGCCTGGGCGGGGTGATGGGCGGCGAGGCGACGGGGTCCACCGGGGCCACCACCGAGGTCTTCATCGAGAGCGCCTGGTTCGACCCGATCCGCACCGCCCAGACCGGGCGGGACCTCGGCCTGATCTCCGACGCCCAGTACCGCTTCGCCCGCGGCGTCGATCCGGGGTTCGTGGTTCCGGGCCTGGAGCTGGCGACCCAGCTGATCCTGGAGTTCTGCGGCGGCGAGGCTTCCGAGATCCGCCTCGCCGGCGAGATCCCGGCGCCGCGCCCGCCAGTCGACTTCGATCCGGCCTATGTGGCGCGCCTGGCCGGGCTTCAGCTGCCGGAGGCCCGCATCCGCGCGATCCTGGAGACGCTGGGCTTCCAGCTGGACGGCTGGCGCGTCTCCCCGCCCAGCTGGCGGCGCGATGTGGAAGGCCGCGCCGATCTGGTGGAGGAGGTCGCCCGCATCGCCGGCTACGACGCCCTGCCGGCCGAGCCTCTGCCGCCGGCCGCGCGGGCGGCGAGCGGGGTGCTGAGCCCGCGGCAGGCGCGCCTGCGCGCCGCGCGGCGGGCGCTGGCGGCGGCGGGCTACGCCGAGGCGGTCACCTGGTCGTTCGTCAGCCGCCGCGCGGCCGAGCTCTTCGGCGGCGGGGCCGAGACCCTGATGCTGGAAAACCCCATCGCCGCCGACCTGGACTGCATGCGCCCCTCTGGCCTGCCGGGCCTGATCGAGGCGGCCGGCCGCAATGCCCGGCGCGGGTTCCCCGACTGCGCCCTCTTCGAGATCGGTCCGGTGTTCTCGGAAACCGAGCCGGCCGACCAGCGCACCGCCATCGCTGCCGTCCTGGCCCCCCACGGCCCGCGCCGCTGGGATCACGGTTCTGGCGCCGACATATTCGCCCTGAAGGCCGACCTGATGGCTCTGATGGAGGAACTGGGCGCGCCGGTCGCCAACCTGCAGGTGGCGCAGGCCGACCCCCGCCCCTGGTGGCGCCCCGGTCGCGCCGCGCGGCTGCAGCTGGGTCCCAAGTCGGTGCTGGCCGAGTTCGGCGAGATCCATCCCAAGGTCCTGGCCGCCCTGGACGTCGCCGGCCCGATCTACGCGTTCGAAGTCTGGGTCGAGGCCATTCCCGAGCCGAAGAAGAAGGCGGTGAAGACCAGGCCGGCGCTGACGCTATCGCCCTTCATGCCCTTCACCCGCGATTTCGCCTTCGTGGTGGAGAAGGAAACCCCCGCCGGCGAGGTCGCCAGGGCCGCCCAGTCAGCCGACCGCGCCCTGATCGCGGGGGTGCGGGTGTTCGACGTCTACGAGGGCCCAGGCGTCCCGGCCGGCAAGAAGTCGGTGGCCGTCGAGGTCACCGTCCAGCCGCGCGAGAAGACCCTGGACGACGCGGAGATCGAGGCCCTGTCGGCGAAGATCGTCGCCGCCGTGGGCAAGGCGGTCGGGGCCACGCTCAGGGGCTAAGACGACTTAACCCCGAACCTCGACCTGATGCGTACTACATGAGAGTTTGCCAAAAAGGGGAACGTCATGTTGCGGATCGTCTTGTGCGTCGCAGCCCTCTCAGCCGCCGGCTTGGCGCGCGCCGCCGACGATCCGGGGCTGGCGGTGACCATCTACAACAACAACCTGGCGCTCATCGAAGACGGCCGGCAGCTGGATATCGCCAACGGACGCCAGCGGCTGGAGTTCAAGGACGTCTCCTCCGCCATCCGCCCCGAGACGGTGAGTCTGACCGCCGACGGCGTCTCCATCGTCGAGCAGAACTTCGACTACGACCTCCTCACCCCCTCGAAGATGATGGAAAAGGCGGTCGGCCACGACGTGAAGATCGTCCGCACCAACCCAGGCACCGGCGCGGAGGTCACTGAGACCGCCACCGTGCTGGCGGCCAACGAGGGCGTGGTCCTGAAGATCGGCGACCGGATCGAGGTGCTGCGCGACGACGGCGTCCCGACCCGGGTGATCTTCGACAAGGTGCCGGACAATCTGCGCGCCCGCCCCACCCTCTCGGTCACCGTCGATTCCGACCATGCGGGCGCCAGGCTCGCGCGGCTCAGCTACCTGACGACGGGCCTGGCCTGGCGGGCGGACTATGTGGCGCTGTTCGATGAGAAGGCCGGCAAGCTCGACCTGCAAGGCTGGATCACGCTGACCAACCAGTCGGGCACCAGCTTCGCCGAGGCTCACACCCAGCTGGTCGCGGGCGAAGTGCGCATGGGCGAGAACGCCTACAACTACCAAGGCTCGCCGAACCAGATCGAGGGGGTCACCCGCGCGGGCTCCGAGGCGCACACCGGGCCTGGCGAGGCGCTGGGCGATTTCTACATCTACACCCTGCCTGAGCGGACCACGATCGCCCAGAACCAGACCAAGCAGGTGAGCTTCCTCGACGCCGCCGGGGTCACCGCGCACAAGGTCTATCAGTTCAACCTCGGCGGCTTCGCCAGCCAGGAGCAGCCCTCCAGCGCCAGCGTGGTGGTGGACTTCGCCAACAGCACCGCCAGCGGCCTGGGCGCTGGCCTGCCGGCCGGCGCGATCCGCATCTACCAGCGCGACGTCACCGGCGATCCGAAGTTCGTCGGCGAGAACGCCATCGGCCACACGCCGCAGGGCTCGGAGCTGGCGGTGAAGCTCGGCGACGCCTTCGACGTCACCGTCCAGCCGACGCTCACCACCGACACCAGGGTCAGCCGCACGCGCTCGCGCTATTCGATGAGCTACCTGGTCCGCAACGCCCGCGCCGAGCCGGTGACCGTGGAGATCCGCCAGGGCGGCCTCTGGGGCCGCGACACCAAGGTGATCCAGGAGAGCATCCCCAGCCGCAAGATCGACGCCTTCACCCTCGGTTGGTCCGTCCCGGTGGCCGCGGGCAGCGAAACCACCCTGACCAGCCAGGTGGAGACGGGCTGGTAGGCGATGCGGCTGGTTGAGGACGGTCAGGTGAGCGGGCCGAGGTTCACGGCCCTTCTCCCCTTGTGGGAGAAGGTGGCCGCGAAGCGGTCGGATGAGGGGTCGGGCGCGTCCAAAAAAGGAACCGCGGAGACCGCACAGATTCGCGGAGACGTTTCAGCGTCGCGATGTCTCTGCGTATCGCTGCGATCTCCGCGGTTCAATATCACCGCGCCAGCAGCGCAACCCCTCATCCGGCGCTTCGCGCCACCTTCTCCCACAAGGGGAGAAGAATCTGGACGCCGCTTGCTGACGTTGCTGATCGCGATGGCGTTGAGCGTCGTAACGGTCCCCGCCTTCGCCGACGTCGTCTCCGCCGCCCCCGACGCCACCGCGGTCACCATCTATCGCGACGAGGCGATCCCCGACCCCGCGGCGGCGCAGTGGGGCGGCTATGGGCTGGCGATGCTGAGCGAAACGCGCACCCTCGACCTGCCCGCCGGAGAAACGCGCCTGGTGTTCGAGGGCGTGGCCGACGGGATCCTGCCGCAGACCGCGGCGCTGGCCGGGTTTCCCGGCCGGATCTTCGAGCAGAACTTCGATGAGGACCTCCTCAGCCCCGCGACCCTGATCGAGCACTCGGTGGGCCGCACCGTGCACCTGGTCCGCCTCAACCCGCGCACCGGCAAGCAAGTCATCGAGGACGCCGTGCTGCGCTCTGGCCCGGACGGGGTGATGCTGGACTTGGGCGACCACGTCGAGGCTCTGCAATGCAGCGGCGGACCTGAAGGCATCGTCTTCGACGGCGTCCCGAGCGACCTCACCGGCAAGCCGACCCTTTCGATCCGGGTGCGGGTGGAGAAGGCCGGCCGCTATCAGGTGCGGCTGAGCTATTTGACCATCAACTTCGCCTGGAAGGCGGCCTATGTGGCGCATCTAGCGCCGGACGGGTCCTCCCTGGACCTTACCGGCTGGCTGACCCTCGCAAACCACGGCGAGACCTCCGTCACCAATGCGCCCACCGCGGTGGTGGCAGGGCGCCTGGCGCGTCAGGCGGTCGAACTGGCCCAGCGGCTGGTGGTGCGCCGCCAGAGCGCCTGCTGGCCGATGGGCAACTCCCACCATCCAATCGGCGAGCGGCTCTATCTGGCCGAGGCGGAGGAACTGGGTGAGGTGGACGAACTCGCCGTCACCGCGGCAAGGCGAGAGATGCGCCTGCAGAAGGTGCCGATGGCGGTCACCGCGTTCAACGCCGCCGCGCCTCCACCGCCGCGCGCCAAAGAGAGCGATCTGGGCGACTACAAGCTCTACACCCTGGACGAACCCACCACCGTCGCGGCCAAGCAGACCAAGCAGGTGGCGTTTATCAGCCTGCCGGGCGTCAAGTTCGACACCTTCCAGGTCTATCGCGTCAGCGGCTACGGCCAGCCGGACGCGGTGGCGCCCACCACCACCACCCTGCGGTTCGTCAACAAGAGCGAGAACGGCCTGGGCCACGCGCTGCCGGCCGGCGACGTCTCGTTCCGCCAGGCCCCCGCGGCGGGGGCGAGCGAATATTTCGTCGGCGAGCACGAGATCTCCGACATCGCCGTCGGGGGGCCGATGGAGATCGAGATGGATCAGTCGTCCCTGGTCACGGTCCAGGAGCGCACCGTCAGCTTGACCCGCGCCAAGGGTCCAGGTGGGCGCAGCGTGGTCTCGATGGAGCTCACCGCCACCAACAGCAAGAGGGCGCCCGCCGTCGTCGAGATCCGCCAGCCACAGCTGGGACGCGACTTCAAGATCACCCAGGAGAGCCAAGTCCACGGCCTGAAATCGGGCGATCCGGTCTGGCATATTCCGCTGCAGCCCGGCGCGGAAACGACCTTGACCTACACGATGATGTTCTCGGAATGATCCAAAATACCATTCCTAGATGACACCTCGGCGACTGCCTTATAGCGGTATAATATGTCTGGAGCGGCTATAAGAGAGGTAGCCGACGTTGGCGCCTAGCCTGAAGCCGACGCCCGCGCGAACCGGGGCCAGAGTGATTTCCTCCGCCCGCTGATAGTTCACCCCCATGCCGCCCACCAGATAGGCCGATCCCTCGACCCCTGGGAAGCGGCGGAAGATCGCGTCCGGGTACTGCAGATTATAGCAGAGGATGAAGACGCGGCTGGCGTTGCCGCCGATGTCGAAGCCGCCGGACGGCCCCTGCCAGAACACCTTCAGGCGCGGCCGGTTCTTCATGTACATCAGTCCCTCGCCGTAGCGCAGGCCCAGGAAGAAGGCGCCCGAGCCCTCGGTGCCGGCGATGTAGGCGGTGGGCCGGCCGTTGTCGCGGAAGGTCTTCTCGATCCCGGCGCCGGCGTTCTCGGCGGTGACCCCCAGGAAGTCGGAGACGTTGCCCACGATCTCGTCGCGCGAGTAGGGCTCGGCCGGTTTCTCCGAGGGGCCGGTGTCGTCCGGCCCGCGGTCGCGGTCTCGGTCACGATCCTGGTCGCGACCGGTGGCCCTGTCGGGGTCGCGGTGGGGATCGGCGTCCTGGGCGAGCGCGGGGCGAGCCGCGGCGGCGGCGGCCAGTCCCGAGACGATAAGCAGTCGGCGGTCCATGGCGAATCACTCGTGAAATCAGCACGCGCAGGGTGCGCGCCACTTGGGCCAGCATTGCGGCGCGTATGGTGAACGGGCGGTGAATCCCCTCCCCCGTGAGGGGAGGGGGCGGGGGTGGGGGTCTGGCGCGAGGGT
>JBIOEF010000012.1:0-53899 GCA_044445785.1 Caulobacterales bacterium | reverse complement strand
TCTGCAGTGCGATCAGGCCCAAGAGGTGCAGGGCGTCGAAATGGCCAGGCGCGCGCAGCAGGAACGCCTCGTAGAGCCGCTCCGCATCCGCCAGCTTGCCCGCCCGCTGCAGCGATAGCGCCTCGCCGAACTGGGCCTGAACTTCGGCGGTCGGCGGCTCGGGGAGGCGCTGGTTCATCCGATTTTTGTCTCGCACGCGCATCGGCCCCGTCAGGCCAAGGCGGACGGCAGGGCCCGCTTCATCGCCTTGATGACGCCCGCCCAATCGCCGGGCCGCGGCTGCCTGAACAGGCGCACGCTAGGGTACCAGGGGCTATCCGGTCGCCCAAGCAGCCAGCGGAAGTCGGGAATGTGCGGCAGCATGATCCAGACGGGTTTGCCGAGCGCCGCGGCGAGGTGGGCGACGCTGGTGTCGACCGCGATCACCAGATCCATCAGATCGATCAGCGCGGCTGTGCCTGTGAAGTCGTTCAGCGCTTCGGTGAAGGTCGCGATCCGCCCCGAGTCGCGCAGGAACGCCGCATCGTCGTCGCGTATCTCCTTCTGCACGCTGAACCAGTCCGCGTCCTTCGTGAGGAGCGGCGCCAGGGTCTCAAGCGCGACCGAACGGTTGGCGTCGTTTTTGTGCTTCGGGTTGCCGCTCCAGGCGATGCCTATTCGAGGCCTGGTCTTGGGACCGAGTCGTTCCGCCCATTCGCCCAGCAGCCGGTCATCGGCGCTCAGATAGCGCCGCGAAGCCGGGACCGTTTCCAGCGTCGTGCCGAACGCCAGCGGCAGGCTCATCAGCGGACAGTGATAGTCGAACGGCGGCGGCGCCTGGTCCCACGCAAGAATGGTGATTGTAGGACTGAGCTGTCTGAGCACCGCCTGCAGCGGCGTCGGCGTCGCCAGGACGACGCTCGCGCCCAGCGCCTCGGCCATCGGCGCATAGCGGCAGAACTGGATGGTGTCGCCAAAGCCCTGCTCGGACCACAGGAACAGAGTCTTGCCCGTGAGGTCTGCGTCGCCGAGCCAGAGCGGTTCCTCGAAGGCGCGGTCGGCGAGTGGTTCTTTGATCTTCTTGCGCTGCTCGTAGAGGCGCCATCCCTCTTTCATCTCGCCCTGCAGCAGCCGGATGTGAGCCATGTTGTATAGCGCCTCGGCGAAATCGGGCTTGAGGGTCATCGCCGTTTCGCAACTGGCGATCGCCTCGTCGCGGCGCCCCAGATCGTTGAGGGCGTTGGCGCGATTGCAATAGGCGGACGGGAAGTCAGGTCTGAGTGCGATGGCCCTGTCGCAACTGGCCAGCGCCTCGTCCGGTCGCCCAAGATCTCTCAGCGCGTTGCCGCGATTGCTGTAGGCCTCCGGATAGTCCGGCCTGAGCGCGATCGCCCTGTCGTAGCTCTCCAGCGCCTCCTGGGCCCGGCCCAGCTCCTTCAGGGCGTTGCCACGGTTGTTATAGGCCTCCGGATAGTCGGGGTTGATCGCGATCGCCCGATCCAGGCTCACCAGGGCCTCATCCGGGCGCCTCAGCTCGATGAGCAGGTTGCCGCGGTTGCTGTACGCCTGAGCGTAGTCGGGTTTGAGCGCGATCGCCCTCTCGCAACTGGCCAGCGCCTCCAGCGGCCGCTTCAGGTCGTTGAGAGCGTTTCCGCGCGTCAGATAACCCTCGGCGTAGTCGGGCTTGAGCGTCAGCGCCTTGTCCAGGCTCGCCAACGCCTCCTCGCACCGCCCAAGGGTGATCAGCACGGTGGCCCGGTTGCCTTGCACCTCGGGCAAGTCGAGGTGCAGTGCGATGGCCTTGTCCAGGCTTTCCAGCGCCTCTTCCGGCCGGCCAAGCACACTGAGCGCCATCCCGTGGTTGTTGAAGGCTTCGGGATAGTCGGGCCGCAAGGCGATCGCCTGGTCGTAGCTGGCCAGCGCCTCGTCGTGGCGTTTCAATTCGCTGAGCGCCGCGCCGCGATTGCTGTGGGCCTCCGGAAAGTCGGGTTTGAGCGAGATCGCCTCGTCGAAGCTGGCCAGAGCGTCCTCGGCCCGCGCCAGGTCCCTCAGCGCCTTGCCCCGGTTGTCGTGCGCTTCGGCGTAGTCAGGCTTGAGCGAGATGGCCTTGTCGAAACTGGCGAGCGCGTCGGCCGAGCGTCCCAGAGCCCTCAGCGCGTTGCCGCGGCTGTTGAACGCGGACGCTTCGCCGGGCCGCAGAGTGACCGCCTTGTCGAGGCTCGCCAGCGCCTCCGCATGCCGATTGAGGTCGTTGAGCAGGTTTCCGTGGTTGGCCCACGCCTCGCCGTAGTCGCCACGAATGGCGATGGCCCGTTGCAGGCTGGCCAGGGCCTCCTCGGGACGCCCTAGTTCCATCAGCGCGTTGCCGCGATTGTTGTGCGCCTCCGGATAGGTTGGACGCAGCGCGATCGCCCGGTCGTAGCTCGCCAGCGCCTCCTTGGCCCGCCCCAGGGCCTTCAGGGCGTTGCCGCGATTGTTGTGAGCTTCGGGGATGTCCGCCCGCAGCGCGATGGCCCGCTCGGCGCTCAACAGGGCTTCGTCGTGTCGGCCCAGTTCGCTCAGCACGTTGGCGCGGTTGATATGGGCCTCGGCGTAGTCCGCTCTCAGCGCGATCGCCCGCTCGTAGCTGGCCAGGGACTCCTTGGGTCGCCGCAGTTCGCCAAGGGCGATCGCCCGGTTGTTGTGCGCCTCCGGCGAGTCGGGTCTGAGCGCGATCGATCTGTCGAGGTTGCCGAGCGCGTCCAGCGGGCGCTTCATTTCGCTGAACGCCTTGGCCAGGTTGATGTAGGCGGCGGCGCTTTTCGGGTTGAGCTTGATCGCCTTGGAGATCAGTTCGACGCCGCGCTCCGTGCGATGGGACTGCACGGCGACGACGCCCAGCAGGTGCAGGGAGTCGAAGTGGTTCGGCTGGCGGCGCAGGATTTCGCCATAGAGCTGCTCGGCTTCGGCGAGCCTGCCCTGCCGATGCAGCGTCATCGCCTGGGCGAATTTAGCGGAAAGGTCGGTCGACATGCTTGGCGAGCTTAGCCCACGGGCAAGGGTTGCGTCCCCTCGCGGATGGCGATGAGCGACTTGGTGAGACCCAGAACCCGCTCGTCCAGGTGGCGGGCGTCCGGGAACAGGTGGCGGAACTGCGCCTTCCCCAGCAGCCGCGCGCTTTGGACCATGCGCATCGCCTCGCCCATGTCCTGCGCCGGCGCGGCCATGAAGCCGTGGGTTCGGCGCATCAGCTGGCGGGCCCTGGACTGCTCCGACCGCCAGTGGAAGCCCACCGAGGTGAAGTGCGGCTCGATGGGAAAGCCGAAATAGGGGGTCTGCACATAGTAGGAGGGCGCCAGGCGCCGCACTTCGCCGGCGAACGCCTCGACGCGGTCCCAGTCGCCGACGTGCTCGATCACGGAGTTGGAGTGCGCCAGATCGAAATTTCCATCGGCATACTGATGAAGATCGCAGGCATCGCCGACTTCCGTGCGAAAGAGCGGCCCCGGCGAGGCCTGCGGGGTGGGATTGACGATCAGGATCTCCGCCTTCGCCGCTTCCAGCGCCGCCGTATCGAATAGCGCCCAGTACTCCGGCTCCCCCCCAAGATCGATGATCCGTACACCGCCTTTTTCGGCGAAGATGCGCTCGATCAGCGCCATCACCTTGCGGCTGCGCGCGCGGCGGAAGCGGTTGGCCAGCGAACCAGGATTGTCGCGGCCCTGGATGGCGTCGATGGCTCTCATGCCTTCGCCCTGCGACTCAAGGCGTCCGCCAGCGCCCAGAAGGCGGGCTTCGGTTCGCCATCGTCGGTGAAGGCCAGCGGCTGGTCCGTGCCATCGCCGGCGTTCGGCGGATCGCGCAGGAAGGAATCCCGATCGCGCGCGCCCCACATCGTGAACGCGAACCGCTGGCGCGGCGGCAGCCGCAGGAAAGCCTCCATCGCCTCGCCATAGACCCGCGCCTGCGCCTGCAGCTTCTCGCCGACGGGGCGCAGGTCCAGCGGGCGGCCGCCTCGGAACGAGCAGTCCAGCTCCGAGAGGTGCACCGGCAGGCCGAACCTGGCGACCTCACCCACAGCGTTCAGGATCGCGCCGGGGGGCGTATCGATGTTCACATGGGTCTGCGTGCCGATCCCACCGATCTCGACTCCGCGCTTCAAGAGGCCCTCGACCAGGCGCAGGAACGTCGCCAGCTTGGCCGGCTTGGATTCGAAACCGTACTCGTTGATGAAGAGGACCGCTTCCGGATCGGCGGCCTTGGCCTGTTCGAAGGCGCGGACCATGTAGTCGGTGGCGCCCAGGTTGCGGCTCCAGATCGAGGCGCGAAGGCCATCGCCGTCCTCGGCCACCGGCTCGTTGACCACGTCCCAGCCGACCGCCTGGCCACGGTAGCGACCCATGACGTCGGCGATGTAGCGGTCGAAGGCGTCCGCGAAGCGCTGGCCGGCGCCGTCGAGCGGGTGGAACGCCACCGGATCCTGGGCGTACCAGATCAGGGTCGTGCAGTAGAGACGCTGGCCGTGGGCGCGGGTGAAGGCGGCGATACGGTCCGGCCGATCGAACCGGTAGGTCCCATCCGGCAGCAGGATGTACTCCATCTTCATCTCGAAATCGGGGGTCACCTGCGAGAACTGCGAAGCCACCAGGGCCGCGAACGCTGGATCGGCCAGGTGGCCATCCGATACCGCCACGCCCATGGGGAACGGGGCCAGCTCGCGCAGCGCGGGCGTCGCGCCCGGCCGCGGCGGCGCCGAGCGCCCTTCGGGCGGCGAGCTTCCGCAGGCCGCCAGGGCGGCGGAGGCGGCCAGAATGAGGCGGCGGTTCAGTCCAGGCATGGATCGGTGGGCTCGCCGGGTTGTGAGTGCGGGCGAACCTTGAAGCCCAGCGCTTTAACTCTGGTAAATCCGGCCGCGCGGGGCTGCGGATGTCAGACGACGACGGCGGCTTCAGAGCGGGTGATGAAGTCGCGGATCCGCGGATAGATTTCCTCGTTGAAGCGCTTGCCGTTGAAGACGCCGTAGTGGCCGACGCGCGGCTGGACGTAGAGTTCGTGCAGGCTGTCTGGCAGTTTCGCCAGCATCGCATGCACCGCCTGGGTCTGGCCGACGCCGGAAATGTCATCGTTCTCGCCCTCGACGCTCATGGCGGCGACGTCGGTGACGGCGTCCAGCCGCACCAGCCGGTCGCGGTGCATGAGCTCGCCCTTGGGCAGCAGGTAACGCTGGAAGACCACGTCTATGGTCTGCAGGTAGAATTCCTCGGTCAGATCCAGCACCGACAGATACTCGTCGTAGAACTCGCGGTGGCGGTCGGCGGAGTCGCCGTCGCCGCTGACCAGGTGGTTGAAATAGCGCTGATGCGCCTCCTGGTGCCGCTCGGCGTTCATCTGGATGAAGCTGTAGAGCTGCACGAACCCCGGGTAGACGCGGCGCATCACGCCCGCATAGGGCGGGGGCACGGTGTAGATCATCGCCTGCTGGAACCAGGAGAACGGCTGGTCTTCGGCCAGTTTGTTGGTGGCGGTGGGCGAGAACCGCGCGTCGAGCGGCGATCCCAGGAAGGTCATGCTGGCCGGCCGGTGGGCGTCGCCGTCCTCGGCCAGCAGCGCGGCTGCGGCCAGCACCGGCGGCCCCGGCTGGCAGACCGCGACCACGTGCGCCCGCTCGCCGATGTGGCGCAGGATGTCGGTCACCTGGTCCATGTAGTCGTGGAAGTCGAAGCGGCCTTCGAACATCGGCACTTCGCGCGCATTCGACCAGTCGGTGATGTAGACGTCGAAGTCCTGCAGGAACGTCTCCACCGTGCCGCGCAGCAGCGTCGCGTAGTGGCCAGACAGGGGCGCGACGATCAGGAGCGGCGGCGCGGCCAGGGGCGCGCGGGCGCGCCTCAGGTCCAGCGGCTCGCGGGCGAACCGGCGCAGCCGCACCCACGGCGATGACCAGACCACGTCCTCGCGCACGGCGACGTCGTGGTCGTTGATCTTGACGCTCTTGATGTTCCAGGCGGGCCGCCCGTACCGGCGGGTCAGGTTTGCGACCAGATCGGCCGACGCAAAGAGCGTGCGCCCCATCTTGGAGGACGACGCCGGATTGAGCGGCGAGCTCCAGAACTGGCGCGCGGCGTTGGCCGCTAGCCGCAGCGGCCCGGCTGACTGAAAGGTTGCTTCGTGGATCGCGTAGAGCATGGGCCCTCGCCATTGTGCATCGCAACAATATCGGGATGAAGTGAACAAAGTCCAGCTACGCCGGGGTCGTTGTCGTCGCAGGTCGCGAAGGCGCCTAGGTTCCGCTCATCGCCTCGGAGATTTGCCGGGCGACCTCGTCGGGGGTCAGGCCGTCGGCGATCGGGCGGACGAAGCGGCCGTCGGGGTCCATCAGATAGAGGGCGGTGGAGTGGTCGACGGTGTAGTTGGGACCGGTCCCGGCCTTCTGGTAGTAGACCACATAGGCCTTGGCGGCCTTGTCGACCTGGGCGGGCGAGCCGGTCAGCCCGACGACGTTCTTCGGAAAGGCCGGGCTCGCCAGGTAGGTCTTCAGCTGCGCTGGCGTGTCCCGCGCCGGATCGACGCTGATGAACACCACCTGCACCTTGGCCGCCTTGGGGCCTAGAAGGTTCATGCTGCGCGCCAGCGTGGCCAGGGTGGTCGGGCAGAAATCCGGACAGAAGGTGTAGCCGAAGAAGACCACGCTCCACTTGCCCCTGAGCACCGACTGATCGACCGGCCGCGCGTTCTGGTCCACCAGGTTGAAGGGTCCGCCGGGCCCCTGGGACTGGGCCGCCTGGCCGCCGTCCGCCGGTCGCCCGCAGCCTGCGAGGCTGGGGGCCGTCGCCGCCAGAGCCGCGGCGAGAACGAGGCCCGCCGAGCGCTTCAGCGACCGTCCTGGCCGCTCAAGCCTCTCGCTTCGCGACCCGTTCTGGACGATCCTTCCGGCCATGGCTCTTGCGCCTTCATCCGCCGCCCCGGCCTCCGGGAGGCGCGCCTCGGATACGCTGGGGTCTGTCGCGGCGCAAGCGGCGCCCACGGTCGGTCCGGTCCGCCCTGGAAAGCTGCGCGCGCGCACCCTGATCAGGCTGCGCTGGCTGGCCATGGCCGGACAGGCCGGGGCGGTCCTGGCGATCGGCAAGGGCCTGGGTTTCCCGGTCCCGTACCTGCCCTGCTTCCTGGTGATCGGGGTCGGCGTCTGGCTGAACCTGCTGATCTCCGTCTCGCCGGCCAGCAAGCGCACGGCGCGAGATTGGGAGGCGACGCTGCAGCTGGCCTTCGACCTCCTGCAGCTGGCCGCGCTGCTCTTCCTCACCGGCGGCATCGCCAACCCCTTCGCGCTCCTCTTGATCGCCCCGGTGAGTCTGGCCGGCGCCAGTCTGCCGATGCGCTACGCCGTGGGGCTGGGCGTCCTGGCGATGGCGGTGGCGGTCGGGCTGACGATTTACTCGCTGCCGCTCCCGTGGAGGCCTGGTCAGGTGTTCCAGCTGCCCTTCGTCTACCGGATGGGCCTGCTGTCAGGGCTGCTGGCCGGGATCGCTTTCACCTCCGGCTACGCCTTCCAGGCCGCCTCGGAGGCGTCGCGCATGGAGCTGGCGCTGAATGTCACCGAGACCGTCCTGGCGCGCGAGCAGCGGATGTCGGCGCTGGGCGCCCTGGCCGCCGCCGCCGCGCACGAGCTGGGCACGCCGCTGGCCACCATCGCCGTCGTCGCCAAGGAGATGGCGCGCGAGGCGCCGGAGGGTCCCCTGCGGGACGACGCCTGGCTGCTGGTCACCCAGGCGCAACGCTGCCGCGATATCCTGCAGCGGCTCGCCGAGACGCCCGACACCGGCGACCAGGTGCACGAGCGCATGAGCCTGATCCAGTTCGTGCGCGAGGTGGTCGAGCCCTATGCGGCTGAGGAGGCGGTGAGGGTGGAGGCGGTGGTCACCGGGCCGCCGGGCGTCGCCGCGCCGGATCTGTGGCGCCGTCCCGAAGTGCTGCACGCAATGACCTCGATCGTCGAGAACGCCTTTGACTTTGCGCGCAAGGAGATCCTGGTCACCGCCCGGTTCGACGCCGGGATGATCGCCGTGGAGGTGCGCGATGACGGTCCGGGGTTCTCGCCGCAGGTGCTGGCCAAGCTCGGCGAGCCCTATGTGACCAGCCGGCCAGGCGCCGAGGGATCGCGCACCGGCCATGTCGGCATGGGCCTGGGCTTCTTCATCGCCAAGACGCTGCTGGAGCGGACGGGGGCGACCGTGGAGTTCCGCAACGGCCGCCGCGGTGGGGCGATCGTAGCGGCCCGATGGCCAAGGGCGCGGATGGAGGCGCCCTCGATGACCTAGGGGGTTTGCCGGGCTTGTATTTTCGCCGCCTCGCGCGACATGATGCCGCATTCGAGCGTTCAGGTTGAGCGACCTGGGGTGGCGGCATGGGAGCGCGAAAGCATGAGCGACGTCGACGCGGCTGTGGCCGGTCTCACCGAAAAATCCCTCCTCCTGCTCGATGACGACGCGCCGTTGCGCAACCGGCTAGGCCGGGCGCTGGAGACGCGCGGGTTCGAGCCGACGCTGGTGGAAACGGTCACCGAAGCCCTGGCCGCGGTTCGCGCGCGCCCGCCGGCGTTCGCGGTGCTCGACCTGCGCCTGGAAGACGGCTCCGGCCTCCGGGTGGTGGAGGCGCTGCGCGAGGCGCGGCCCGACGCCCGCATCGTCATGCTCACCGGCTACGGCGCGATCGCCACGGCGGTGGCGGCGGTGAAGGCTGGCGCTGTGGACTACCTCTCCAAGCCCGCCGACGCCGACGACGTGGTCAAGGCGCTTCTGGCCCAGGGCGGCGAGCAGCCCGCTCCGCCGGAAAACCCGATGAGCGCCGACCGCGTGCGCTGGGAGCACATCCAGCGGGTCTACGAACTCTGCGGGCACAACGTCTCCGAGACCGCCCGGCGCCTCAACATGCACCGCCGCACCCTGCAGCGGATCCTGGCCAAGCGCGCGCCGCGCTAGCCTCCCTCCCTCTACGGGGAGGGTGGACGACGCGAAGCGTCGGACGGGTGGGGTTGTCCGACCCGTCAACGGTCCCCTGATGGCGTCAGCGTACGGCCGGAGACTTCCCCACCCTGGCCGCTTCGCGACCTGTCCCTCCCCATAAAGGGGAGGGAGGTTGATGTTCACACCTCGCTCGCCCGCACCGCCGCCAGCCGACCGAATGCAACGGTAAGCGCCTTGCGCCGCGCCGGCGCCAGCACGCTCAGCGGCGGCTCGCGCAGCACCGCCCCGCCGAACGCGTCGGCGACGATCAGGCCCGGCTCGTCCGGCAGGATTTCGCGCGGGAACTCCGGCGCCACAGCGAAGTAGAAGTGGTCGCAATAGGGCAGGTAATCGCCCCATTTCTGGTCGGTGCGGAAATCCTCGAGGCCGGATTTCACCTCGGCGATGGCGATCTCGCCGCGCGGGCCCAGCGCCATGATGTCCGCGCGCCGGCCGTTGGGCAGGGTCACCTCGACCAGCGGGGCGAAGCCCAGCGCCGCCATCAACCGCCCAGCGCCACGGGTCACCGCGCTGGTGGTCTCTGGCCGCGAAAGGGTGAGAACGAGGGTTTCCACGCCCCATCTTGTTCCGGCTTCGTTCCGCCGGTCAAGGGGGAATTATCCCTTTTACATAGCAATCGCTAGGGGTAGATAATGGTCAAGCGTGACAGGCCGGTGATCGAGGTGACGCCAGAGATGACGGAGGCGGGCGCATATGCGCTGTGCGACTACGACCCTGACTTTGAGCGCGCCTCCGACGCGGCGGTGAGAATCTTCAAGGCGATGGCGTCGCGCTTGGGTACCCACCATGACGACCAAGGGAGCAGCGCGGCCGAATAGGCGGTCATGACGCGGCCGAGGTCTTTCTCCGTCTGGGCCAACTCGTTTATCGGAAATTCTCTACGGGTGCGGTCGCCTCGGCCCCTGTGCATCTCCACGAGAACCTTGCCCTCGATCACGTAGTTCAATCCGTGAACGGCTACGTTTCGACGCTGGTCGAGACCGTCTTGGATTTCCTTTCGCAGGGCGACAAGAGCCCGCTCTATCTTCTTTCCCGCCTTTAGGTGGCGAGCGAGCAGGATCGCCATGTTCAACCGGGGCAGCATGTCCAGGCCGCCAGTAAGTATCTTGCCAGTCTCTGCCCTGACCCCAAGCATCTCCCAGATCGTGAGCGCGACATAGCCCTCAATGGCGGACCAGTGGACGCATATGCTACCTATAAGGCTCGCCCGACGCAGGGCGTCTTCGATCGCAAGCTCAGCCATGACTGACAAGCCCCCTAAGCAGCCCGAACCCGACCCTAGCGGCTGGTCTCGCTTTGAGAAAGCCGTGGACGTGGCGCTACACACGGCGCCGAAGCACAAGCCGACGCAGCGCCCTAAGCCCTCGAAATGAGGCTAGCGCTGACGATCCTGGCAGGCTCTCTAATTGTCGCGGCTAGCATCCTGTTCATTGGCCGATGGCAGATTTCGGCGACGGGTTATGGATATCCCGACAGGACCAATCTGACCGGCGCCACAGAACGAGACGTCGTTTACCGCTTGGACCGATGGACCGGCAGGATCGACTATTGCGGGCTTGCCGAGACCAGAAACTCGTTCAAGGTCGAATGTCCGGCTCCGCCTCTCGCGCATTGAAACGGTCGCCAGACAGACTTGGGAATCGATGATGACTAAGAACGGCTATCACCATCTGCCTTTGCTGACCGATTTGCTTCGTTTTCTGGAAGTGGATGACGCATCGAAGGTTGAGGGAGGAATATTACTCGTGTTCCTTGATGAAGGGGGGAACGAAGTAACGATTCGGCTTCGGCGCACAGTTGCCGACAAGTTGTCTCGAACTCTGGCAACGCTGGCCAAAGAGGAGCGGGGCTAAAGCCGATACCCACGGCGGCTCCAGCTTTCGCAGTGGCTAGCCAGTCAGTGGCTTGCTGTTTCAGCTTTCCTAGGAAGATCGCCGTGCAACGACAATCGGTCTTGAATTCGGCTGACATGTTCGCTCGCTTCGCGTAGATTGATCCACGCGGCGGCGCACGCTGCATCTGACGACGGTGGCGGGGCTGCAACCCCGCCCGTCACCCTTCAAGCTAATCCTGATCGAACGGCAGTTCTAGCTGGCGTGGGTCAGACTGTCCGCCACTCGATCCAAGACGAGGAAGGCGCGGCTGGCGCGGCGGGGGCTTGCTCGCCACCAGTCCGCCGATAGGTGAGCCTCTTGCCGACGATGCCGGGGAAGCTGAGCGTAAAGCGGTCCATGTCGCCGAAGCCGAGCGCGATGCGGGTGTTGTAGCGGTAGTCGAACTCGCCGACGTAGCGCTTCAAATGCTGGGCGCTCACATGGTGGAACGTCCCGAAAATGCCGCGCTTCAGAATGGCGAAGTAGCTCTCAACGGTGTTGGTCGAAACGTCCCCGCGAACGTACTCGTCAAGGCCATGGTTGACGTAGGAGTGCTGGGCGAAGCCGCGCGTGGCGCTCGGATAAACCGCGTGCTGGTCGGTCATGACGTGCGTGGCCTTGTGGATTTGCTCCGTCAGGATCGGACGCAGCGTCTTGATGTTCACGTCGCCGACGTGCGTTGAGCGGACACGGCCGCCGCGCTCGACCAGGGCGACTACAGGCTCCTTCTCGATGCTGCTGGCGCGGAAGTTTTTGCCCTTCATCTGTGAGGCGTGGCGGTTCTTGTCCTTCCCGCCAACGTAGGTTTCATCGGCCTCAACGATCTTGCCCTCACCGCCGAGCTTCGGCGGATCGCTCTCGCGCAGGCTTTCGCGGATGCGGTGGCAGAGAAACCACGCCGTCTTGTACGTCACGCCGATCATGCGGCCGATCTGAAGGGCGCTCATACCCTTCTTGGACGACATCATGAGGTAGGTCGCGGCCAGCCACTTGTGCAGCGGCACATGGCTGCGCTCGTACAGCGTCCCCACAGTGACCGTGAAGGGCTCTCGGCAGGCGTTGCACTGGTAGAGGCCGGGGCGGGTGGTCTTGCCCCTCATAAGCGTCGCCTGGTCCACCACGCCGCACTTCGGGCAGATCGGCCCTTCAGCCCACAACCGAGCCTCCAGCCACTCGCGCGCTTTTTTCTCGTCATGGAAGATTGGGGCTGAAAAGCTGTTGTCGCGCATGGCCTTACCTCGATTGAGGCCATACTACATCATGGGTCTACTATGTCAAAGGGATAATTCCCGGTCAAGGGCGCTTGCTGTCAGCGGGGAGTTTGCTGGGGGAAGGCTAGGCGGGTCATGTCGAAGCCCAGCGCCTGCATGCGGGCCATGGCGTGGGCCTTGGCCCCCTGGTCCAGCACCGGCCGGCGCGAGAGCAGCCAGACATAGCGGCCGTCGTACCTGGCCATGATCGCCCACAGATTGTCGTCCGAGTGATCGACGATCCAGTATTCCTGGGAGATGAGACCGCCCATGAAGCCGAGCTTCATCTTGGCGTTCTCGCTGGCGGGCAGCACATGGCCGCGGGCGCTGTAAGTCTGCTTTGGCCCGTCGACGGAGCCTTTGTGGCAAGTCTGCACCACCGAAAACGCGCCGGACGCCCAGCCGGAGAAGTCGCTGGTCGATCCCTGGCAGTCGGACTGGATGCGGTTGGGCGTGCGGGCGATCTCGTACCAGCGGCCGGAGTAGAGATTGGCCGCCACGGGCTTCGCCGGCTGAGGCGACGCGGCCATCGCTGGGGCGACGAGCGCCAGCCAGGCGCCCGCGGCAATAAGCAGTTTCATGCCCATACTTCTCTAGATTTCGCCGGAAATCGGCCCTGACGCAAGACGCCCGCCCCTCATTGGGGGCGGGCGTATCGCACAATCAAGACGGAAGTTGGATCGCTGTTATTCAGCCGCGACAAGCTTCAGGGGCGCGCCGCGATCCTTGAAGTTGATCGTCTTCAGGTAGGCGATGCCGTCCTCGGCGATCTCGTCTCCGACCATCCGGTCGCCCTCGCCCTTCAGCTCGTCCATGTCCACGTACATGCCGTAGAAGGCGCGGGTGCGGTCGGTGATGATGCCGGCGTTGAGCAAGGTCTTGATCAACACCCGGAAGATGTTGGTCGCTTCCTTCATGTCTTCGCGGCGGGCCTCGTCGGTGGCGATCTCGGCGAACTCGGCGATCACCCGGTCGGGGTCGAGGCCGAACTCCTCGTAGAGATCGCGCTGCTCGGAGGGCGCGACCAGGTTGAAGAGCAGGGTCTGGAAGCAGTGCGCCGCCCAGTCCTCGATGATGTTGTGCTCGTCGGGGGTCAGGTGCGGGACGGTGCGGTCGGCCCAGATCTTGCCGAACTTGTGGTGGAACGCCTCGTCGGTCATCACCAGCTGCATCAGCTTGCGGCCCAGCGGGTCGTTGAGCTTCTGGTAGAAGGTGGCGAAGGCGCCCATGGCCAGGCCCTCGACCAGCATCTGCATGCCGACGATCTTCTTGTAGACCTCCGGCGAGGAGATGATCTCCACCAGCAGGTTCTGCAGCACCGGGCTGCAGGGCGCGGGGCGGCCCCAGCGCGCCTTGATGTACTTGGCGAAGGCGGTGACGTGGCGGGCTTCTTCGCGGGTCTGGTTGGCCGCGTATTCCTGCGCGCCCTGGTCGTACAGGACGTGGCAGAGGCTGGCCGATAGGTTCAGCGCGCCCTGCTCGCCGTGCAGGATCGAAGAGAAGCTGCGCAGGGTCTGGGCGTTGATGAAGGCGGTCCGGCGCTTGGGGTCCGACAGGGCGTCGGAGACGTACTTGGTCTGCAGCGCGCCGATCATGTCCTCGGGCAGCAGCGGCTCGTTCTCCATGTCGAAGGGCTCGGAGAAGTCGATGTACTTCGGATCCAGCGGATCCCAGAAGTGGTCGTGGGTGGCGGCGATGATCTTGTCGAAGGCCGTGGAGCGGGCGCCATAGCGGTCGAGGTTCAGCATCGCCTCGAAGTCGTCGGGCGCGACCGCCTCGTACATGGTGTCTTTGGTGATGTTTCCGTCGGCCAAGGCGAGGCTCCCAATATGAACAGCGTTCAGTCGGGATGAATGCCTGCGAACCATTCGCAGGTCAAGGAAAATGACGGGGGCGTCACGAATTTCTTCCCCGTCCGGGGAAGAGAGCCGAGCCCCTATTCCGCCGCCACCAGGGCCGCGGCGCCCAGCTCGGCGCGTCCCTTGAAGTTGATGCCCTGCAGGTAGCGGATACCCTCCTCGGCGATGTCGTCGCCGGGCATTCGCAGCCCTTCGGCGGCCAGCTCGTCGAGGTCGACGTAGGCGGCATAGAAGCTGCGCGTCCGCGCCGTGATCAGACCGGCGTTGAACAAGGTCTTGATGAGCACGCGGAAGACGTTGGTCTCGCCCTTGAAGCGCTGCGAAGGGTCGCGCTCGGCCCGGCGCTTCATGATGTCGGCGACCACCCGCTCCGGATCGAGGCCGAAGTCGCGGTACAGCGCCTGGTTCTGCTCTGGCGAGCCGCGGTCGAAGAGCAGCGACTGGGTGCAGTGCGCAGCCCAGTCCTCGACGATGTTGCGCTCCGTCTCGGACATGTGCGGCACGGTGCGGTCGGCCCAGATCTTCCCGAACTTGTGGTGGAAGGCCTCGTCGGTCATGACCAGCTGGAAGAGCTTTCGAGCCAGGGGGTCGCGGTTATAGCGGTAGCCGTTGGCGAAGGCGCCCATGGCCAGGCCCTCGAGCACCATCTGCATGCCGACGAGCTTCTTGTAGACCTCGGGCGAACCGACGATCTCCACCAGCAGCGCCTTCAGCACCGCCCCGCACTCCACCGGCCGGCCCCAGCGGGCCTTGATGTACTTGGCGAAGGCGGTGACGTGGCGGGCCTCTTCGCGGGTCTGGTTGGCCGCATACTCCTGCGCGCCCTGGTCGTAGAGGACGTGGCAGAGGCTGGCCGAGAGGTTCAGCGCGCCCTGCTCGCCGTGCAGGATCGAGGAGAAGTTCCGAAGCTGGCCGTCGTTGATGAAGCGCACCCGCTCCTTCGGGTCTTTCAGCGTCTCGGCGACGTACGGCAGGCGCAGGAGCGGCGTCTTGTCCTCCGGCATCATCGCCTCGTTCTCGAGGTCGAAGGGGACGTCGAAGTCGATGTACTTCTTGTCCAGCGGATCCCAGAAGTGGTCGTGGGTGGCCGCGATGATCTTGTCGAAGGCGTCGGAGCGCTGGCCATAGCGATCCAGGGTCAGCATGGACTCGAAGTCGTCCGGCGCCACGGCGCCATACATGGTGTCCTTGGTGATGTTCCCGTCAGCCACGGCGCATCTCCTCAAGCTGGCGCTTGTCGTAGGTGAACAGTGTCAACCTGAAGCCCCGCGGCGTCAACGCGCGCGTGGCGGTCGCTATGCCCTAACCGAGGCCCGAAGGGACGTTTCGCCGGGCATGGCGAAAAAAGGCTTGCACGATGTTTAGTGTTATGCTTCACTAGAACACCGTCTCAGTACATCACACTGATGTCAGGACGCCGAATCGAGTGAACAAACCTATGAACACGCTGGGAAAAATCGCCTCGCTTGGTCTCGCGGTCGCGCTGGTGACCGGACCGGCCCTCTCCGCCAGAGCTGATCCGGCCGCGCCGACGCAGACCGTCAGCCTGACCCGGACGGACCTTAACCCGTCCGACGCCGACTCGGGCTGCTCGGCCTCGGTGGTCATCGCCGACGGCCAGATGGTGGTCACCTTCACCTCCGACGCATCCGGACGCGGTCTTGCCGACTGCGAACGGCGCCTGTCGCAGGCGTTTTCGAAAATGACGCCGACCGGCGTCGCGGCCAACTCGAGGAGGGGCAATGGTCGAGCTCAACGATCACTCGCGCCTCTGTCCTAGCGGCGACTTCCGATGGACGAGTGGAACGACAGCCAGCCAATCTACCGCCAGCTTCGCGACCGGGTGGTCGCGATGATCCTGGATCGCGTGATCGGCGAGGGCGACCCGCTGCCATCCGTGCGCAACGTCGCGGCCGAGTACCGGGTCAATCCGCTCACCGTGCTCAAGGGCTACCAGGAGCTGGTGGACGAGCAGCTGGTGGAAAAGCGGCGCGGCCTTGGCCTCTTCATCAACGCCGGCGCCCGCGAGCAACTGCTGAAGGGCGAGCGCAAGAAGTTCCTCACCGAGCAATGGCCGGCGATCAACGCCACCATCCAGCGCCTGGGCCTGACGCCGCAGGACCTGCTGGCCGCGGCGCCGGGCGCCCCGGCGAAACCCGGCGGGGAGGGCTGAGCCGATGGTCTGCATAGAAGCCAAGGGCCTGCGCAAAACCTACGGGACCACGGTCGCGCTGGACGGGATCGATCTGAAGATCGAGGAGGGCCGGATTCTCGGCCTGATCGGCCCCAACGGCGCGGGCAAGAGCACGGCGCTGAACGCCATCCTGGGCCTGGTCTCCCATCAGGGCGACCTGAAGGTGCTGGGGCGCAATCCCTGGACCGAGCGCGACCTCTTGATGCGCGATGTGTGCTTCATCGCCGATGTCGCGGTGCTGCCGCGCTGGATGCGCGTCACCCAGGCGCTCGACTTTGTCGCCGGCGTGCATCCAAGGTTCGACCGCGCCAGGGCTGAAGTCTTCCTGGCCAAGACCACGATCAAGCGCTCCAGCCGGGTAAGAGAACTCTCCAAGGGCATGGTGGCCCAGCTGCACCTGGCCCTGATCATGGCCATCGATGCGAAGCTGCTGGTGCTGGACGAGCCGACGCTTGGGCTCGATCTGCTCTACCGCAAGCAATTCTACGACACCCTGCTGAACGACTACTTCGACCACAGCCGCACCATCGTCGTCACCACCCACCAGGTGGAAGAGATCCAGCACATCCTCACCGATCTGATGTTCATCGATCGCGGCCGCATCGTGCTCGACTGCAGCATGGAAGACTTCGAGGCCCGCTACTGCGAGGTGATGGTGCTGCCAGAGCACGCGGCCGCCGCGCGGGCGCTGGGGCCGATCCACGAGCGGCAGGTTTTCGGCCGCAGCATTCTCTTGTTCGACCACGCCGATCGCGGCCGTCTCGCCGCCCTAGGCGAAGTGCGCACGCCCAGCATCGCCGATCTGTTCGTGGCGGTGATGGGCGGCAAGGCCGCCGGATCTCAAGGAGCCGCCGCATGACCGATCGATCGATGACCACGGCCGCCGCTCTGCCCGAGCCGTCAGCGGCGCCTCCGCCCCGTGCGACGCGGCCCCTCTACTGGTCGATTCGCCGCGAAATCTGGGAGAACCCCTCGTTCTATGTCGCGCCGCTGTTCGTGGCCGGCCTGGTGCTCGTCGGCTGTGTGATCAGCCTTTCCTATCTGCCGCACATCGTGCCGCTGGTGGCCTCGCAGACACCGGAAAAGCGGATGGCCGCGCTCAGCAGTCCCTATGCCTTCGCGGCGATCTCGATCGCCATCACCAGTTTCATCGTCGGCGCGTTCTACTGCCTGGGCGCGCTGCACGGGGAACGGCGCGACCGCACGATCCTGTTCTGGAAGTCGTTGCCGATCTCCGATCTGACAGCCGTGCTGGCCAAGGCGGCGATCCCACTGGCGATCCTGCCGGTGATCACCTTCGTGGTCACCGTCGTCCTCATGCTGATCGTGCTGGGGCTGAACGCCGTTGGCCTGGCTGTGAACGGTTTCAGCACCGCGCCGCTCGTCACCGAGCTGCCGTTGTTCAACATGATCCTGGTGCTGGCCTACGGCCTCGTCGTGCTGGCCCTCTGGCACGCGCCCATCTACGCCTACCTGCTGCTGGTCTCGGCCTGGGCGCGGCGCACGACGTTCCTCTGGGCGGTGCTGCCGCCCATAGCGCTCGGCCTGGTGGAGAGGATCGCCTTCGACACCCACTATGTCGGCGCCCTGATCAGGTACCGCCTGTTCGGGGGCTTCGCCGAGGCGTTCCACGTCAAGTCGGCCAGGGCCGCCTTCAGCCACGACCTGCTCTCGCAGATCGATCCGGCGGGCTTCCTCATGACGCCCGGGTTGTGGCTGGGGCTCATCGCCGCCGGCGCATTCCTGGCCGCCGCGGTCTGGCTGCGCCGGTATCGCGAACCGATCTGACGCCAACTCGGAGGGTCATGAAATGACCGACCGGATCGCAGAGATGGCGCCGCGGACCACGATCAGGACCGCCGGAAGGCGGCTGGCGTGGGTGACCATGGTGGCGACCGCACTTGTCGCGAGCGCCGCCAACGCCGCCGGCTATCGGGCGCCCCGGACGTCTTTCGGCCAGCCGGACTTGCACGGCGTCTGGACGAACTCGTCCCTCACCATGCTGCAGCGGCCGCCGATCTTCAAATCGCTGGTGGCGACCGACGCCGAAGCGGCGGTGATGGATGCCTACTTCAGGAAGATGCTGGGCGACATCGTCAGCTCGGCGCCGATCGACCCGAACGCCCCCGCCCCGCCCGTCGTCAAGGAGGCGCCCCAGACCGACTTCCTCGAGATGGACCTGCACCTGGCCCGCATCGGCGGCCAGATGCGCTCGTCGTGGATCGTCGATCCGCCCGACGGGCGCCTGCCCTTCACCGACGCCGGCCGCAAGGCGACCCGCGAGGCCGAGAAGGAGACGTTCGACGGACCAGAAGGGCGGCCGCTGTCCGAGCGATGCCTCACCGCCGTCGGCTCGCCCGAGGGTCCGCCGATGATGAACACCGGCTTCAACGCCAACTACCAGATCGTGCAGACCAAGGACTACGTGGCCATCGAGGTGGAGATGGACCACGACGTGCGGATCATCCGCCTGGGAGACCGCACCCACATTCCCGACTCCGTGCGGCCCTGGATGGGCGACTCGGTGGGCTGGTGGGAAGGCGACACCCTGGTGGTCGAGACGACGAACTTGAACCCCGCCGGCGCGTTCATCACCAGCCTCGGCGGCGACTTCGCCTACTCGCCGCGGACCAAGATCGTCGAGCGCTTCACGCGCACGGCCAAGGATCAGATGCTCTACGAGTTCTCGGTCGACGATCCGGTCAATTTCACCAAGGTCTGGCGCGCGCAGATGCCGTGGCGCGCCGCCAAGGGGCCGATCTACGAGTACGCCTGCCACGAGGGCAACTACAGCCTGCCAAACGCCCTCTCAGGCGCCCGCGAGGAAGAGCGGGCGGCCACGTTGGCGGCCGGAGGCGACGGACATCGATGACCGGCGCCCTTGCTCCGTCGCTGATCCACGATCCGGTTCGGCCGCCCACTGGCGGCGCGGACGGGCGGACCGTAGAAGTCCTCGAAAAGCCAGCAGGTCTCGAGGACGACCCGCGCCCGCTCGACTGGAACGGCCCGACCGGTCGGAGCTTCACCCAGTTTCGGGGCGAAGATTTGGATCGATCGATCATCGACCACGTCGAGCGCGCGGCGCGTCGCTATCCGGACCGTATCGCCCTCACGGATTCGGAGACCTCGCTTTCCTATGCGCAGCTGTGGGACGGCCTTTGCGGACTGGCCGAAACCATCGCCGCCGAAACGGGGCCAGGCGATCTGGTCGGCCTGCGCCTGCCGGCCACGCCGATGTTTCCCCTCGCCATGCTGGCGTGCCTGGCGGCCGGGCGTCCCTTCGTGGCGCTGGACCCCAACTATCCGGACGACTGGACCCGTCAGGTGCTGCAGACCGCCCGGCCGAGCCTGATCATCGCCGATGGGGACGCCTCCACGGACCTTGGCGACGACCCGCGGACGGCGCGCGTCATCCGCCTGACCCAGGCGCCGGCGGCGGCCTCGCCAGGCTGGCGGCCAGACCAGCTGGGCCTGGACGAGCCGGCGTGCGTGCTCTTCACGTCCGGCAGCACGGGGCGGCCAAAGGGCGTCGTCAACAGCCAGCGCAACCTGCTGCAGCGTGTCGGCCAATCGATCAACGCCGCGCACATCAACGCCGAGGACCGGTTCCTGACCCTGGCCTCGCTCTGCACCATCGTCGGCGTGCGGGACGTGATCACCGCGCTCGTCGCCGGCGCCAGCGTGCGCCTGGTCGATCCGCAGCAGCTCGGCGCGCGCGAGATACTGCAGATCATCGGCGCAGAAGCGATCACCATCCTCTTCGCCTTTCCGGCGCTGCTGAGGTCCGTGGTTGCGTCGGGCGAGGCGCGGGCGGGCGAGGCCCTGCGGCTGGTGCGGGTGGGCGGAGACACCACGCTCTGGCGCGACATCGACCTGTTGCGCGCCTGGCTGGCGCCGGGGGCCGCGATCCAGCTGATCTATGCCGCGACCGAAGCGCCGATGATGCAGTGGTTCGTGGGTGACGCCGCCCGCCAGGGCGACGCGCGGATCCCCATCGGCTACCCGCTCGGCGGCAACCGCCTGGCGATCGTCGACGAGGCCGGTCGCCCCGCGTCGCCTGGCGAGGCGGGAGAACTGATCGTCGAGAGTCCGTTCGTCGCCCTGGGACATTGGGCGGGCGGACGCTGCGTTCCCGACGCCTTCGAATGTGGCGCCGCGAGCGGCCACAGACGGTTCCGGACCGGCGATCTTGTGCGCCAGCGGCCAGATGGTTTGCTGGAGCGGCTCGGGCGCATGGACCGCCAGGTGAAGATCCGCGGCGCCCGCGTCGAACTCGACGGGGTGGAAGCGGCGCTGCGCCAGCACCCGTTCGTGGCCGACGTCGGCGCGCTGGCCCGGACCGGCGGCGAGGGCGAGGCGACGCTCGTCGCCTATGTCACCGCCCGCGATGGCGCGCCCGCCGACCTGCTGGGCGAGCTGAAGGGGCTGATGCGCCAGGCGCCGTCGCCCATGCGCCCCGGCCGGCTCTATCTGACGAGCCGAA
This sequence comes from Caulobacterales bacterium, assembly GCA_044445785.1. Classification (GTDB taxonomy): domain Bacteria; phylum Pseudomonadota; class Alphaproteobacteria; order Caulobacterales; family Caulobacteraceae; genus Acaudatibacter. Next base: position 33,261 of record JBIOEF010000012.1, on the reverse strand, counting down.
TTCCGCGATTGCCCGGTTCCAAACTCGACGTCCGCGCGCTGCTGGCCCTGGACGAGGCCAACGTCCGGACCGAGCGGGCGGAAGCGACGGCGGCGGGCGCTGGCGCGGAAGAGGGCGGCAGCGTCGCCCACAGCGTAGCGCTGGTCTGGCGCGCGGTGCTGCAAACGCCCGAGCCTGCTCCGGACGACGATTTTTTCGACGTCGGCGGCGATTCCCTGAAGGCGATCTCGCTGATGATCGAACTGGAACGCTCGCTGGGCGTCGAGCTGCCGCTGACCCTGATCCATGAGGCGCCGACCTTCGCCCGATTGTGCGAGGCGATCGAAGATCAGCGGACCGCCAGGTACGTCCCGCTGGTGGAGCTGAAGGCGGGCGACGGATCGGCGCCGGTGTTCTTCGTCCATGGCGTGGGCGGCACGGTGGTCAACCTCTTTCCGATCGCTCGGGCGATGGTCTGGCCAGGCGCCGTGATCGGCGTCCAGGCGCGGGGCCTTACCGGCAAGCAGGCGCCGCACCCGACCGTGGAAGCGATGGCGGACGCCTACCTCTGCGCCATCAAGGCGCGCCAGCCCAAGGGTCCCTATCACCTGTGCGGCTATTCCTTCGGCGGCCTGGTGGCCTTCGAGATGGCGCGCCGGCTCACGGAGGCGGGCGAAGAGGTCGGGCTCGTCGGCCTCTTCGACACCACCACCAGCGTCGTGAACTGGCCGAGCCGTCTGTGGCTCGCCTTCGTCTGGCGGCGGGCGGTTCAGTTCGCCGCCGGCGTCCGCGATTGGTCGCGAGGCCGTCCCGCCCACTGGCCCGCCATCTGGCCGTCGACCTCGGCGCCCGCCGATGTACTGAAGGTCGCCGCCAACGGACTGCTGGCCTCAGCGCGGTACCGGCCAGGCTATTTTCCAGGAGCGCTGACGCTGTTCAAACCGTCGGAGCGCGATCCCGCGTTGCCATCGCTCCAGGCCATCTGGCGCGGACACGCCGGCGCCCTCGCCATCGTCGACACCGCCGGCGGACACCTGACCATGCTCGCCAAGCCGAACGCCGAGCGCGCCGCCGCGGCGCTGACCAGGTCGCTGGCCGAGCGCAGCTAGGCGCGCCGGTCGCGCCTGGCCTTCACCTTCAGGCGCAGGGCGTTGAGCTTGATGAAGCCCGATGCGTCGCGGTGGTCGTAGGCGACCTTGCCTTCCTCGAAGGTGACCAGGTCCTGGTCGTAGAGCGAATAGGGGCTGGTGCGGCCGACCACGGTGACATTGCCCTTGTAGAGCTTGATCTTCACCTGGCCGCTGACGAAGCCCTGCGACTGGTCGATCGCGGCCTGCAGCATCTCTCGCTCTGGCGAGAACCAGAAGCCGTTGTAGATCAGCTCCGCGTAGCGCGGCATCAGCTCGTCCTTCAGGTGCGCCGCGCCGCGGTCGAGGGTCAGGCTCTCGATCCCCCGGTGCCCAGCCAGCAGGATCGTGCCGCCCGGCGTCTCATAGACGCCCCGCGACTTCATGCCGACGTACCGGTTCTCCACCAGGTCAAGGCGGCCGACGCCGTTGTCGTGGCCAAGTTGGTTCAGTCTGGTGAGCAGGGTCGCCGGCGACAGCGCCTCGCCATCAATGGCCACCGGATCGCCCTTCTCGAAATCCAGGCTGAACACTGTCGGCCGATCGGGGGCGTCCTCGGGCGCGATGGTGCGCTGGTGGACGAACTCGGGCGCGGGCTCGGCCGGATCCTCCAGGGCGTTGCCCTCCGACGATGAGTGCAGCAGGTTGGCGTCGATGCTGAACGGCGGCTCGTTACGCTTGTCCTTGGCCACCGGGATCATGTGCTTGTCGGCGTAGGCGACCAGCGCCTCGCGGCCCTTGAACTCCCACTCGCGCCACACCGCGACCACCCGGATGTCGGGCTCGAGCGCATAGTAGGCGACCTCATAGCGAACCTGGTCGTTGCCCTTGCCGGTCGAGCCATGGCTGACCGCGTCGGCGCCCACCTTGCGGGCGATGTCGATCTGGGTCTTGGCGATCAGCGGCCGGGCGATCGAGGTGCCGAGCAGGTATTGGCCCTCGTAGACCGCGTTGGCGCGGAACATCGGAAAGACGTAGTCGCGGACGAACTCCTCGCGCAGGTCGATGATGAAGATGTTCTCCGGCTTGACCCCCGCCGCCAGCGCCTTTTCCCGCGCCGGTCCCAGCTCTTCGCCCTGGCCAAGGTCGGCGGTGAAGGTGACCATCTCGCAGCCGTAGGTCTCCTTCAGCCAGGTGAGGGCGACCAGAGTGTCGAGGCCGCCGGAATAGGCGAGCACCACTTTCTTGGGAGGTTGGTTGTCGGCCATCGCGCGCCCCAAAGGGAAAAGCTAGGCGCGCCTTAAAGGCGGTTGCACTGCGAAGTTCAAGAGCCGGCGCGCGACCTGATCAGGGTTCGCCGCCCTCTGGTCCCCAAAAGACCGCCCAGGCGGCGAAATCTTCGCTGAAGTCCTCAAAGCGATGCTCGGCCCTCGCCTCGACGAAGATCACGTCGCCCGGTCCGAAGGCGCGTTTCTCGCCGGCCTTGTCGAAGACGCCGTGGCCGGACTGGATGATGTAGATCTCGTCCTGGCGGTGCGGAGACTGGGTGTCGGGACCCTTCGGCGCGTAGAGCAGCGCCAGCATCGAGCCATGCCGCAGGGCGACAAAGGCGCGTTGCGCGTCGGTCTCCACGCCCGCCTCGATCGCGGCGAACGGGACCAGCCAGTCGGGCGTCGTCACACCGTCACCTGGGTGCCCAGCTCCACCACCCGGCCAGCGGGGATGTGGAAGAAGTCGGTGGGGTTGGTGGCGTTCTTGGTCAGGAAGATGAACAGCTTATCCTGCCACAGCGGCATACCCGACTGCGCCGCCGGCACCACCGAGCGGCGGCCGAGGAAGAAGCTCGTGGACATGATGTCGAACTTCAGACCCTGCTTGCGGCAGAGCGCAAGCGCCTTGGGCAGGTTCGGGCTCTCCATGAAGCCGTAGGAAATGGTCAGCTTGGTGAAGTCGTCGTTCACCGGCTCGATCCTGATCCGGTCCTCTTCGCGCACTCGCGGCGTCTCGGCGGTGGAGACGGTCAGGATCACGTTCTTCTCGTGCAGCACCTTGTTGTGCTTGAGGTTGTGCATCAGCGCCACCGGGGCGACGTCGAGATCGGAGGTGAGGAAGACGGCGGTGCCCGGAATGCGGTGCGGCGCGCGGTGGCGCAGGATCTCGGCCAGGTCCTTCAGGGGCACGCTGTCGCGGCGGGTCTTGTCGAAGAGCAGCCGTGTGCCGCGGGTCCAGGTCAGCATCACCAGGAACAGCGCCATGCCGATCAGCACCGGCGCGTAGCCGCCCTTGACGAACTTCAGCGCGTTGGCCGCCAGGAACGTCAGGTCCATCAAGACCAGCGGGCCGATCAGGATGGCGGTGCGGATCGGTCCCCACTTCCACATCTGGCGCACGACGATGAAGGCCAGGCAGGTCGTCACCAGCATGGTGCCGGTCACCGCCAGGCCGTAGGCGTGGGAGAGGTTGTCCGACGTCTGGAACATCACCACCAGCATCAAGACGCCGACCAGCAGCATCGAATTGATCTGCGGCAGATAGATCTGGCCGGTCTGGGTCTCGGAGGTCCGCTTGATGTCCATCCGCGGCAACAGTCCCAGCTGGATCGCCTGCTGGCCCAGCGAATAGGCGCCGGTGATCACCGCCTGGGAGGCGATGATGGTGGCCACCGTGGCCAGGATCACCATCGGCAGGCGGAACGCGCTGGGCGCCATGTTGAAGAACCAGTCGGCGTCGGCCATCGGCAGACCGGCCGCACGGGCGTGGGCGAGCGCCTTCAGCGCTTCAGCGCCCTGGCCGAGGTAGTTCACCGCCAGGCAGGGGAGGGCGATGAAGAGCCAGGCCGATTGGATCGGCCATCGCCCGAAATGGCCCATGTCGGCATAGAGCGCTTCGGCCCCGGTTACGGTCAGGAACACCGAGCCCAACACCAGGAAACCGACGAAGCCGTGCCGCACCAGGAATTCGATCCCGTATCCCGGGTTGAGGCTGAAGATCACCCGCGGGTCGTCCGCCACGTGCATGAGGCCGAGCACCAGGATCACGGCGAACCAGACCAGCATCACCGGCCCGAAGAAGGCGCCCACGCGCGCCGTGCCGCGCGACTGGACCAGGAACAGGGCCAGCAGGATGGCGATGCTGATGGTCATCACCACGCCGGTGTCGACGCTGTCCTTGATCGCCGGAATGGTTCTGAGGCCCTCGATGGCGCTCAGCACCGAGATCGCCGGCGTGATCATGGCGTCGCCGAAGAAGAGCGCCGCGCCGATCAGGCCCAGGATGAAGATCACCACGGTGCGACGGCCCATCGCCCGCTGGGCCAGCGCCATCAGCGAGAGGACCCCGCCCTCGCCCTTGTTGTCGGCCCGCATCAGGAAGAGCACGTACTTGATCGTCACCACCATGATCAGCGCCCAGAGCGCCAGTGAGATCACGCCGTAGATCTGGGCCGGGTGGATGACCGCGCCGATCAGGCCGGCGCCTTTCTTGACCTCGGCGTCGTTCTGCATGGCGGTGAGCGCCGAACGAAAGGCGTAGAGCGGGCTGGTGCCGATGTCGCCGAAGACGACGCCTAGAGAGCCAAGCGCCAGCGCCAAATAGCCTTGTCTGCGCACGCGGTGTTCGACGTTCGCAGAGGTTTCGGGCGGGGCGGTCTTCTGGGCGGGCGGCTGGGCGGAGGCCTCGACGGCCAATTCACTTCCTCCGGGAGCGCCGCACGAATCGAAGCCGTCCGCGGCGGACCCATGGCGACGGCGCGGGGCGATACACCCGATCCGCGCACCTTTCAATCGCGGCCATAAGACGCTGCACGCCTGAACATTCCCTTTCAACGCGCCAGGCGGGCGCTTAGGTTTCCAAAGATCGAAGCCGAAGGGGCCGCCAGTTTGAGCCGACGTCTCGCTCTCGTCACCGGCGCCTCATCGGGCATCGGCGCGGCGATCGCCCGCGTCTACGCCAGCCACGGCTACGATCTGGCGCTGACCGCCCGCCGCGGCGATCGGCTGCACCAGCTGGCTGACGACATCCGCCTGCGCCACGGCATCGAGAGTCTGGTGATTCCCGCCGACCTCGCCGCGGCCGGCGCGGTTGACGAAGTGCTGGCGCAGATCACGGCCAACGGACGCGTCGTCGACGCCCTGATCAACAACGCCGGCTATGGCCTGCCCGGAACCTATGCGGTGACCCGCTGGGAGGATCAGCGCGCGTTTCTGCAGGTGCTGCTGACGGCGCCCTGCGAGCTGACCCACAAGGTCCTGCCGGGCATGCTGGAGCGCAAGTTCGGACGCATCGTCAACGTCGCTTCCCTCGCGGGCCTGATGCCGGGCGGTCCCGGCCACACCCTCTATGGCGCGACCAAGGCGTTCCTGGTCCGCTTCTCCCAGAGCCTGCACCTGGAGACCCAGAACACCGGCGTCCATGTCAGCGCCCTTTGCCCCGGCTTCACCTACTCGGAGTTCCATGATGCGGCTGGCACCCGCGACCAGGTCAGCGAGTCGACGCCGCCCTGGCTTTGGCTGGGCGCCGATGAGGTGGCCGCCGCCGGCTACGAAGCGGCCGAGGCCAATCGGCCGATCTGCGTCACCGGCGCGCCGAACAAAGCCATCGCCGCGCTGGCCAAGCTGATCCCTGACGAATGGGGCATGTCGCTGCTGGCCAGCCAGGCCGGCCGTTTCCGGCGGATGTAGCTCTAGAGGCCCGCCGCGGCGAAGGCGTCGGCCAGCCGTGAGGCCATTTCCTGGCCGGGCAGCGCCCGCGTCCCCTCCATCACCGCCGAATAGATCAGGTCCCGCTTGCCGCTCGGCAGCCGTCCGGCGGCCCAGCCGACAGACTGCGAACCGTCCGGGGTCGTCGTGCAGCTGGTCATCCGCCCGCCGGGCCGCGCCGCCAGCGCCAGCGCGCCTTGGGCGTTCATCACCCCTGGCGCATCGCAGGCCGTCACCGTGCGCAGGCAGCTGATCTGATCGCCGTAGCGGTAGACGATCTTGCCGCTCGCCCGGTCGGCCAGCAGCACGCAGGTCGTCGGATCGCCGATCGCCCCGGCGATCGCCTCGTCCAGCGCCGCGCTGTTGAGGCCCCGGCCGGACGGCGGCGTGCAGGCGCAGAGGGCCAGGGCCAGGGCGCAGAGGCTGAGCGCTCGGCGCACGGCGCTAGGCCCGCACGGTTTCGGCCACGGTCGGAACGGTTTCCGAGAGCCGCCCGCCAACCCTGATGGGTTCGATCCGGCGCGCCAGGCCGGTGGCGTCGTCGGTCTCCAGATAGATGCCGCACACGCTCGCCGGTCCTTCGGCCGGCTTGAACCGGCCCTGGCTGATGCGGGTGGTGAACCGGCGCAGCGGCTCGTCCTTCTGGTTGCCGATGACGCTGTCGTAGTCGGCGCAGGCGCCGGCGTCGGTCTGATAGGCGGTGCCGCCGTTCAGGATCTGCGAGTCGGCCGTCGGCACGTGGGTGTGGGTGCCCACCACCAGGCTGGCGCGGCCATCGCAGAAGTGGCCCATGGCCATCTTCTCGGAGGTGGCCTCGGCGTGCATGTCGACGATGATCGCATCGGCCGCCGCGCCCAGGGGACAGGCCTCCAGCTCGCGGTCGACCGCGGCGAAGGGGCAGTCCAAGGCCTCCATGTGCACCCGGCCCAGGAGGTTGATCACCAGCACGTTGCGCCCGCGCTCGGTGGTGAACAGCTGCGCGCCCCGGCCGGGCGCGTCGGAGAGCGCCGGATAGTTCAGCGGCCGGATCATGCGCGGCTCGCGGACGATGTAGGTCAACGCCTCCTTCTGGTCCCAGGAGTGGTTGCCCAGCGTCAGGCAGTCGGCGCCGGCTTCGAAGAGCTCGCGCGCGGTGTTCTCGGTAATGCCGAAGCCGGCCGCCGCGTTCTCGGCGTTGACCACCACGAATTCGAGGTCCAGCCGCCGGCGCAGGGCCGGCAGATATTGGGCCAGACCCTCGCGGCCCGAGCGGCCTACGATGTCTCCGAAAAAGGCGAGGCGCACGTTTGAATGATCCTTATCGAAGCCCCATATAGCCTGAAGGCGCGGCCGACCGCATCCTGGCGCGGCGCCAGGGCTGCAATTTCACCGTAGATTCACCGTAGATACGGTGGCCCTACCGTCTCAAGAGAGCGGGTGGCGGCGCCGCGAAGAACCGTGAAGGCGGTTTAAATCCCCTCGGACCTGGCAGACCAGGTGGGCGCCGTGTGTCCGGAACCACGATTCCGGCCAGGGACAGCTCCCTAACGAGTGAATTAAGGTCCCCGGGATTTGATGCCTTCGACGCGAGCCGCAGCAAGACCCGCCGTCGCGTAAGGTAGAGGCTCGCATGCCCCTACTCAAGCGCGGGTCGGTTTATTCCGCCGCCAGCGTCTCGATCTTCTGCGCCGCGGCTTCGAGCGCGGCGACGGCTTTCAGCTCTCCACGGCTCATCAGCGACTTGGCCTCGGTGAGTTCGGCGCGGGCCAGCGCCAGTTCGGCGCGCAGCTCGGTCATCTCGTCGGCCATCACCAGGGCGCCCATCAGCATCAGCCGCGTTTCGCCCAGGAGGCCCACCTCGCGAGCCACCTGCCGCACCTGCGAGTCGAAGGCCGCGGCAAGATCGCGCAGCCGCCGCTCCTGGCCGTCTTCGCAGCCCACCACGTAAGGGCGCCCATTCACCTCGATGCTCACCTGGGCCATCGCTTCAAGCCTCCACCGGTTCGCCCAGCGCCGCGCGGATCTCGGCGATGGCCTTGGCGAGCGCGACGGAAGCCGCCGCCCCAGCCTCCGCCAGCTCCCGTTCTCGGGCGCGGGCGGTGTCGAGTTCGCTGGCCAGCTTGGCGCGATCATGGTCGGAGGCGGCGTCCGCGCCGGCGCTGGCCTGGGCCAGTCGCTTGTTGAGGCGCTGCTCCAGTTGCGCCACCGCGCGCTCCAGTCTCCGCGTCGCCAGGTCCACCGCGCCCTCCGCGCCCGTATCAGCCGTCATGAAAGGCAAACTCCCTGCCGTCCGCCCCTCTATAGAACGCGTTGAGAGGATCGTTAAAGCCCGGACCGGAGCCCATCTGCGCCGGGGGCTTGCTTGACCCGACTCTGAAGTCCGTGCGACTGCGCCGCACCCCTTCACGGCGGCGGGAGCCATGTCCGTCCAACCCCTGACGATGGCCAACGCCATCCGCGCGCTTTCGATGGACGCGGTGCATCGCGCCAAGTCCGGCCACCAGGGCATGCCGCTGGGCATGGCCGACGTCGCCACGGTGCTGTGGACCCGGTTCCTCAAGTTCGACGCCAGCGATCCGCAGTGGCCCGACCGCGACCGTTTCGTGCTCTCGGCCGGGCATGGCTCGATGCTGATCTATGCGCTGCTGCACCTGACCGGCTTTCCCAGCATGACCATCGAGGAGATCAAGACCTTCCGCCAGTGGGGCTCGATCACGCCTGGCCACCCCGAGTACGGTCACACGCCAGGCGTCGAGACCACCACCGGTCCGCTGGGCCAGGGGATCGCCACGGCGGTGGGGATGGCGATGGCCGAGCGGAGCCTGGCGGCGCGGTTCGGCAGCCATCTCGTCGACCATCGCACCTGGGTGATCGCCGGCGACGGATGCCTGATGGAGGGGGTCAGCCACGAGGCCATCAGCCTGGCCGGCCGCCTGCGCCTTTCGGGGCTGACCGTGCTCTTCGACGACAACGACACCACCATCGACGGCCGCGCCACCCTTGCGGAGACCGGCGACCAGGTGGCGCGGTTCAAGGCGGCCGGCTGGGCGGTGAAGCGGATCGACGGCCACGACTACGGCCAGATCTCCCGGGCGCTGCGCTGGGCGAGCCGCCAGGAGCGGCCGACGATGATCGCCTGCAAGACCCTGATCAACCGGGGCGCGGGGCCGAAGGAGGGCGACGAGCACGGTCACGGCTACGCCCTCTTCGACGAAGAGATCGCCGCCGCCCGCCTGGCCATGGGCTGGCCGCACGAGCCGTTCGTCATTCCGGACGACGTCGCCGCCGCCTGGCGCAAGGCCGGCCGGCGCGGGCGCACGGCGCACCGCCATTGGCGCGCCCGGTTGAAGGATCACCACGGCGGCGCGGCGTTCCTGCAGACAGTGAAGGGCGAGCTGCCGGAGGACGCCTTCGCCGGACTGGACGCCCACATCGAGAAGGCGGCCAAGGACCAGCCGGCGGCGGCCACCCGCGTCCATTCCGGCGCGGCGCTGGAAGTTCTGACGCCTGCGATCCCGGCGCTGATCGCCGGCTCGGCCGATCTGACCGGCTCCAACAACACCTACGTCAAGGGCATGATCCAGTTCGACGCGCCGGACTATGGCGGCCGCTACGTCCACTACGGGGTGCGCGAGCACGGCATGGCCGCGGCCATGAACGGCATGGCTCTGCACGGCGGGGTGATCCCGCTTTCCGGCACGTTCCTGGTGTTCTCCGACTACAGCCGCGCCGCGATCCGGCTTGGCGCGCTGATGGGCGTGCGCGTCGTCCATGTGATGACCCACGATTCCATCGGCCTTGGCGAGGATGGGCCGACCCACCAGCCGATCGAGCATCTCGCGTCGCTGCGCGCCATGCCGAACCTGCTGGTGTTCCGCCCGGCCGACGCGGTGGAGACGGCGGAATGCTGGAAGGCCGCGCTCCTCGAAGCCAAGACCCCCTCGATCATGGCCCTCTCGCGTCAGAAGACGCCGGCCGTGCGCGACCGGGGCGGCGATCTTTGCCTGAAGGGCGCTTACGAGCTCGCCGCCGCCGACGGCGAAGCGCGCGTCTCGATCTTCGCGTCCGGGACGGAGGTCGCCCTGGCGCTGGCCGCGCGCGAGCTCCTGCAGGCCGGCGGATATCCGACGCGGGTGGTCTCGACTCCCTGCTGGGAGCTTTTCGAGCGCCAGGGCGCCGGCTATCGCGCAAACGTGATCGGCCGCGCGCCGGTGCGCATCGCCGTCGAGGCCGGCGTTCGCCAGGGTTGGGACCGCTTCATCGGCGAGGACGGCCTTTTCGTCGGCATGGACCGCTTCGGCGCCTCCGCGCCGTTCGAGCGCCTCTATCGCGAGTTCGCGATCACCGCCGAGGCGGTGGCGTCGGCCGCCAAGGCGCAAATTACCAACGCCGCCTAGTACATTTGTATCATGACGGCCGCTCAGCGGTCCGGCCTACTGCGGTCCAAGGTGGGACGGACGCCGTCCCACGTAAGGCAGTGCGGACGGGTGACGACGATGGCGACAACGGGCGCGCGTGCGGCTTTCCGGCCGGCCGAGACGTTCGGACCTGGCGCCATGGGCGCGCCGGCGCGCGGCCCGGCCCGGGCGCCGAGGTTCAGCCCGCGGGAGACCGACTGCATCGGCCTCTTGGTCAAGGGCTTCACCGACGAGGAGATCGCCTGCCGGCTGGCGATCACCCACGCGACGGTCCGCTTTCACCTCGACGGCGCGCGGCGCAAGACCAACGCCCGCTCGCGCACTCATCTGGCCGCCCTGACCGTGGCGATGGGCGTGGTCAACCCCTGAGGGGGTTAGCGGCCGCCCAGACCGCCCGCGCGCGTCATCAGCGCCACCAGCTCGGCCTGGCGGTTGACGCCGGTCTTGGCGAAGATCTGCGCCAGGTGCGCGCGCACCGTATTGAAGCTCAGACCCAGCGCCTCGGCCGCCTGCCGCGGCGACTGGCCATCCATGAGGGCGCCGGCGACCTTGGCCTGGCCGGCGGTGAGCCCGAAGAGATCGCGCAGGAACGTCTCCGAGACGCTGGAGGCCGCCTCCGGGTCGGTGACGCAGACCACCACCGCTGGACCACGGTGGAACATCGCCACCCGATCGGCGCTCAGCGGCGCCACCACCACCGAGAGCGGCGCTCGCTCGCTGGGACGACGCACCGCCATCGAGCCGCCGACTCTGGGCTGATCGGCGGCGCCAGCCCCGGCGATCAGCGCCCCCAGCCTGCGCGCGTCGTCCGGTGTGGTGGCGGTGAGCCGCCCTCCGAAGACTTTCAGCCCGGCGCCTGGGTCGGCCAGCATCCGGCTGGCGACCGTATTGGCGTGGCGGATCTTGCCCGCCTCATCCAGCAACATCAGGCCGTAAGGCGACTGGTCCAGCGCCTCGGCGAAGCCGGCGTTGAGCTGGCGCGTTTCGGCCAGCTTGCCGCTCAGACGGAAGGCGCGGATCAGATGGGGATGCAGGACGCTCGCAAGCTCGCGGTCCACGCTCGAGAAGCTGGCCCGCCCGCGCGGCCGGTACACGTCCAGCCCGCCGAAATCGACGCCGCGCCCCCAGAGCCCGATCGTCATCACCGAGTGGATGCCCGCCGGCCGCAGGAAGTCGTTGTAGAACTCGGTGCGCGCCAGCTCGGACTTGGGCATCGACTCTTCGTCGACGGTGATGACCGGGCGGAACCCCACCATGCGCTCGCGGGGATTTTCGATCCGCCGCAGCACGTTGCGGCTGGCGTAGTAGCCGAAATAGAGCTGGGGCACCTCGGAGTCCAAGCCGAGGGTCAGACCGCCGCCCCGGCCGCTCTCCATGTTCTCTTCGACGAGGCTGCCGGCGTGACCGCCGAAGAGCACGGTCAGGCGTTCCAGCAGCCCCGGCCAGAGCTCCGGCTCAAGCGCCATGTCGTAAACGCGCTCGATAAGGTCGTCGAAGGCGCCGTCGTCCATCACCTCCACCCGCCGCCACCCGCGGCCGATGACACGCCACTCGCGCGCTGGTGTAGCCTAGCCCAGGATATACACCCTGGCTATTTCGATAGGCGCCAATGCCGCAAAGGTCGCGCCGGCGCCTATTTCTAGATCAGCGCGGAGGGGGCGATCGCCAGCTCCTTCAGGAACGGATCGGCGTAGGCGATGCGGCCGGTGAGGGTCTTGGGATCGCCCGAGGCCAGCCGGTAGACCGCCTCGGCGATGTACTCGATCGGCTGCACGCGGTCCTTGGTCGCCTCGGTGATCAAGCCGTGCACGGCCACGCCGGGCGTCGCCACAAGGCCGGGCGAAACGACATTGACCGCGATCCCGTCGGCCTGGACCTCGGACGCCAGCCCGGTGGTGAAGCGCTCCAGCGCCGCCTTGCACATGCCATAGACCGTGCCGCCGCGCCCGCCGGCGTAGGGGGGCTTGGGATGGATGCCGGCGCCGGAGGAGATGTTGACGATCCAGCCCTGATGGCGCTCGCGCATGGAGGGCAGGACCAGCTGAGAAAGATGGAACGGCGCATAGACCTGCACCTCCATCATCAGCTTGAAGCGCTTCTCGGGGAAATCGGCGACCGGCATGAAGTAGGTGATGGCCGCATTGTTCACCAGGATGTCGATCGGCCCGTAGGTGGCCACCGCCTCCTCGACCAGGCGCTCGCGCTCGGCCGACTGAGCCAGGTCGATCTTGATGAAGGTGGCCTCGCCGCCCGCCTTGCGGACCCGCGCCACCGTATCGGCCAGGGTGCCCGGCAGCCGGCTCTCGCCTTCGGCGGCGGTGCGGGCGGAGGCGACCACCTTGGCGCCCTCCATGGCCAGGCGGGCGACGATCGCCTCGCCGATCCCGCGGCTGGCGCCGGTGACGATGGCGACCTTGCCCTTCAGCGTTCCGTTCGGATTCACGCGTGCTTCGGTCATGATCAGTTCCTCCCAAAATTCATCAATGAAATGGCTAGGAACCTAGGTTCGCGCCGCTAAGGCGACGACGCAAGCTCAGCCGGCGGATTGGGCGACAATCTCGTCCTCGACGTCGCGCAGCCGGTCCTTGCCGAAGAAGAGTTCGTCGCCGATCAGGAAGCTCGGGCTGCCAAAGGCGCCGTGGGCGAACGCGCCCTCGGTGTTGGCCAGCAACTCGGCCTTGACCGCATCGTCGCCCATCAGCGCGAGCAACCGCTCGGTGGGCAGGCCCGCCTTGTCGAGGACCTCGCGGATCACCGCCGGGTCGTCCATCTTGCGCCCATCGCGCCACGTGGCGCTGTAGACCGCCTCCACATAGGGCTCGAACACCCCCTCGCGCTTGGCCGCCACGGCGCCGCGCATGATCTGCAGGGTGTTGACCGGGAAGTGCGGATTGTTCGCGAAGTCGGTGATGCCGTGGCGGGCGATGAACCGCTGGGTCTCCTTGCGCTCATAGGCCAGCTTCACTGGCACGCCGGCGAAGGCGACCATCGGCGACTGGTTGCCGGAAAGCTTGAAGAGCCCGCCCAGCAGCACGGGCAAGTGGGTGAACTTCACCCCCGTGCGCGCCTCGATGCTGGGCAGCACCTTGCGCGCCAGGTAGGCGTTGGGGCTGCCGAAGTCGAAGTAGAAGATCGGGTCCACCATTTCTCACCACGTCTCGCCGTAGGGCCGAAGGTCCAGTTCGTGGGTCCAGCCGTCGCGGGTCTGGGTATGCAGCATCCAGTAGGCGCCGGCCACCGAGGTCGGGTTCATCAACTGGTCGGGCTGGATCTTGTCCACCGCCTCTTCGCCGCCGCGGGCGCGGATGCGATCGCGCACGAAGGCGGTGTCGACCCCGGCGTCGATGATCAGGTGAGCGACGTGGATGTTCTTGGGCCCGAGTTCGCGGGCCATGGACTGGGCGATGGCGCGCAGGCCGAACTTGGCGCTGGCGAAGGCCGCATAGCCGATCCCGCCGCGCAACGACGCCGTCGCGCCGGTGAAGATGATCGTGCCCCGTCCATGGGGCAGCATGCGCCTGGCCGCTTCCCGGCCGGTGAGGAAGCCGCCGTAGCAGGCCAGCTCCCACACCTTGCGGAACACCCGCTCGGTGGTCTCCAGGATCGGGAAGTTGACGTTGGCGCCCGGGTTGAAGATGCACACCTCCAGCGGCGCGGCGGCGTCCGCCTCGGCGAGGAAGGCGGTGATGTCTTCTTCCTTGCGCGCATCGAGGCCTCGGGCCACGCAGCGACCGCCCGCAGCTTCGATCTTGGCTTTCAGCGCCTCGAGCTTGTCGGCGGTGCGGCGGCCGGCGAAGACCAGATAGCCTTCGGCGGCGAAGCGTTCGGCGATGGCGGCGCCGATGAAGTCGCCGGCGCCGATCACCGCGACACTGGCGTTGCGAGGGGTCATGGGTTTCTCCAATCTGCCCGCAGACGACGCCGGTCAATCCTTTTTAGCAATCCACTGGAGACACAAGCATGTCATCGGCAGAGCGCCTGAAGGAAATGATCGGCGAGGCCCGCCGCGTGGTGGTGTTCACCGGCGCCGGCATCTCCACCGAATCCGGCGTGCCTGACTTCCGCAGTCCCGGCGGCGTCTGGAGCCAGATCAAGCCGATCTACTTCCAAGAATTCGTCGCCAGCGAGGCCAAGCGGCGCGAGGCGTGGACCCGCACGTTCGGCGGCCGCGCGCGCTGGGTGGGGGCCAAGCCCAACGCCGGCCACCTGGCGGTCGCGCGGTTGATCCATGCCGGCAAGGCCAGCTCGGTGATCACCCAGAACGTCGACAACCTGCACCAGGAGAGCGGCGTCCCAACGGACCAGATCATCGAGCTGCACGGCAACGCCAGCTACGCCACCTGCCTCGAATGCGGCCTGCGGCACGAGCTCGCCGACCTGAAGGCGCTCTTTCAGGCCACCGGCGACCTCCCCGCCTGCCGGGACTGTGGCGGCATCGTCAAGACGGCGACCATCTCGTTTGGCCAGTCGATGCCGGACGAGCCCATGGCCCGCGCCGAGGTCGAGACCCTCGCCTGCAACCTCTTCCTGGTGCTGGGTTCTTCCCTGGTGGTCTATCCCGCCGCCGGCTTCCCGCAACTGGCCAAGGAAAACGGCGCCCAGCTGGCGATCGTCAACCGCGAGCCCACCGACCAGGACGCCATCGCAGACCTGGTGCTGCACGAGGAGATCGGCACGCTGATGGCGAGCGTAGCGCCGGCGAACTGAGACAGTCGGGAGAGACGTTCGGTTTCACAAACAATCTCAACACAAAGCTTGTCATCCCGGAAGACCGCGCGGGACCTGCTTCCCCGCCGGCGCTGAGTAGATCGCGGCCTTCCAGCTCGCTAACGCGAGCTTCCAGCCGGAATGACAAACAATGGAAGTGTTGGATGACCTGAAGCCGATAGCGTTTGCGTCAGTGCATGCCGGGCATGCCCGGCATGCCGCCCGGCGCGGAGGCCAGGACCGGGAAATCGACCTTCACATCGCCCGCCCGCGAGAAGCTCAGCGTCACGGTCACGTGCTCGCCGGCCTTCAGCGGCCGCTTCAGGCCGATCAGCATCAGGTGGTCGCCGTTCGGGCTAAGCTTCAGGGTAGCGCTGGCGCCGATGGGAAGGCCCGCCGGCAGGGCGCGCATGCGCATCACTCCGCCGGTCATGGTCATCTGATGCACTTCCACCGCCCCGGCGACGTCGGTGCGACCGCCCGTGAGCCGGTCGGACGTCGGCCCCTTGTTGGTGAAGGTGACGTAGCCGGCGGCGGTGGCCGCCCCCTGCGGCGTAGCCCGGATCCAGGCGCCCTGGACCAGGATGGTCGCGGCGCTGGCGGATCCGGCGGCGGTGGCGAGGCAGAGGACAAGGAGGACCGCCGTCAGGCGCATGGAGAGACTCGCACGATTGGATCGGGCGCCGCCTCTCGCCCGCCCCGCGAGCGGCGTCAAGACCAGTCGGCGCCGGCGCTCAGCTCCTCAGCTTGACGATGCGGCGTTTGGGCAGATCGGCGGCGCCCCCGGGCCAGTGGCCTTGCGCAGCCAGGGTGTAGATACGCCTGGCGATGAGAGTCGGCGCATCGGCCGGGGCGCTGCGCTCGAACCCGCGGCCTTCCCGGTCGACGGCCCGTTGAACGGACTCCAGCAGCTCGCGGTCCTGCTCAAAGATCGCGTGAACCTCATCGCTCCAAACCACGGTCGGGACGTCGCCGCCGGCCGGCCCCGTCGAGATCATCCATTCCTGGCGGCAGGTGTTCGGTCCGGTCGGGACCATGTGCAGGACGATCCGCATCGGGCCCTGCGGGCCGCTGAAGGCGACGGTGACTCGATCGGGAAGCTCGAAGACGAGCGCGACCGACGCCTCGGACACCGGGTCGACAGCGCTGGCGGAGGGCGGCCAGAACGCCGTCAGGCCGGATGGGGTCCGCCGCGCCTCGATGGCCTGGTCCTGGAAGCCCCGCGCCTGGTTGATGAAGAACTGCGGGTGGGTGTGCGGATGGGCGAAGGTGGGATGGCACCAGTCGAGATTGTTCTCGATGGCCGCCAGCGCCGCGCAGTTGAGCGCCATCACCCCCTGCGCCCAGTTGAATTGGCGGAAGTACGCGATCCCGCGCGGCGGCGCTTCGGACGGGTCGCCCTCACCCATCCAGACCCACAGGTAGCCGTCCGCCTCCCGGCAGGGGAAGACTCTGACGCCGACGCCGCGGGGGATGGACTGACCGGCGATGAGGGACGGGATGTGCGCGCAGCGACCGTCGCGGCCGTAGCGCCAGCCATGGTAGCGGCAAGCGAGCGCGCCCTCATTGACCTCGCCCAGCGAGAGCTGCGCGCCGCGGTGGGCGCAGCGGTCCTCGAGGGCGCGGGCGACGCCGGCCGCGTCGCGATAGAGCGCCAGATCGCGGTCAAGGACCCGGACGCCCAGGGGTCTGTCGGTCAATCGCTGCGAAGCCGAAGCGCAATACCAGAAGGCGCGCGGCCAACTGTCAGCGGGCTGCTCAGCCGCCGCGGCGCGCGCCTCGATCTCAACGGGTTGCATCGCTCTCTCCAAGATCTTCGCCCCCGTCCAGCAGCGCGCGCAGGTAGCCGACGTGGGCCTCGAACGCCCGCCGACCGGCCGGCGTCATGGTCACCCGGGTCCGGGGCTTCTTGTCGGCGAAATCCTTCTCGACGGCGACGTAGCCGGCGGTCTCGAGCGTGCTGATATGGGCGCCCAGATTGCCGTCCGTGGCCTTCAGGATTGCCTTCAGTCGGGTGAATTCCAGCTTCTCGGCCCTGGGCAAGGCGTTCAGCGTCGCCATGATCCGTAGACGGAGCGACTGGTGGATTGTCTCGTCCGGGGGCACGTCTCAGATCTTCCGCAGCCAGAAGCCGCCCAGGAGAAGGGCGCCGCCGCCGACCACGGCCATGAACAGCGGATACCAGGTGGTGAGCGCGAAGTAGCCGATCAGGGTCAGGGCGACCATCACCAGCCCCAGGGCCAGGATCCGTCCACCAACCCACAGGCCGCCGATGATGTAGGAGAAGCCGACCAGCAGGCCTATGGCGGAGTGCATCTGCCTCATGGTTGCCGGCGTGATCACGCAGAACAGCGCGACCAAAAAGAGCGCCAACGCGATGGCCGTGGCGAAGCTTCTCCATCGTGAAGGACTTCGACTGGCATAGTCCTTCGGGGGCTGCGTGAAGCCGACCACCGTGCAGGCGACAGCCCCGATGAGCGCTGCTGGCGGCCAGATGAAATAGAGTCGCGGCGCGAACTGCCAGGCGGTATCGGCGACGAGCCAGACAACGCCCCAGATGATGAAGAACGGCGCGGAGTAGGCGTAGGCGGTGATCTGGCGCACGCGGCCCTGGGCCGCCTCGATCTCGCCCAGCGCCTGGGCGGCGTCGTCCTTGTTGATGGTCATGACCTCCCGGGTCCCCAACTCGACGGTTGACAGAGTACTCTGTGTCATAGAGTCTAGGTTGGGTCAAGCAGGAGGCGTCCGATGAACCTCGATCTCTCGGTCCTGGGCTGGATCCATTCCACCAGCTGCCTTGCGGCCCTGGCGCTAGGCCCGGCGGCGTTCTTCCAGCGCAAGGGCGGCGACGCCCACCGCGGGTATGGCCGGGCCTACCTCATCGCCCAGCTGGCGGTGAACGTCACCGCTTTCGGCATCTACCGGCGGCACATGTTCTGGTTTCCGCACTGGTTCGCCGTGGCGGCCCTGATCTGCATCGCCCTGGCCTATGCGGCGGTGCGCTTCAAGCGGCCGCGTCGCGGTTGGATACACGTCCACCCGACTGGCATGCTGGCCAGCTACTACGTGCTGATCGGCGGCGGAGTGAACGAGGTCTATCTCAGAGTCCAAGCCTTGCGCGCCGTGGTCATCGAGACGCGCGGCGCGGTGATCGGCATGACCCATTTCGCGGTCGTCCTCTTCTTCGTCGTGCTGATCCTGACGGTGAACGCGTTCGTCGCCGGCCGCCGGCTGGGCGCGAGACGCGCGCAGAACCATGCGACGGCGAGCGCCTAGCGAAGATCCCACGCCTCACGCGCCGCCTCGATCCGCGCCAGCTTGACGTTGAAGCCTGTCCAGTCGTCGCGCTCGGTGATGGCGGCCCAGAGCGCCTCGATCTCGTCGTAGAGCAGCTCTTCGGGCTCGGCCGCGGCAAAGTAGGGGGCGGCGAGGCGCTCCGGCCGGACCATTTCGTAGGGGTCAAGCCGCCGGCGGAACTCGGTGAACGCCTCGCCGCCATAGTGCGCCGCGCGGACCCCCGCCATCGCCCGCGCCTGCGACGCGGCGCCGCCGAACCAGTCGAAGAAGAACGGCTCCCAGCGCAACGCCTCGCCGCCCTCGGCCAGGGCGCGGAACGCGGCGTTGATGAGGTCGATGTCCTCGTCCGCCCCGCGCGGGTTGAGGCCCAGGCGATTCAGCATCGCGCCAGTCAGCGCCTCGCGGTAGGCGCCGGCGAAGCTGTTGAGCGCGGCCACCAGCGGCTCGGTCGGCGAGACCAGGGTCAGCGCGCCGGCGAGCTGGCGCAGGTTCCAGAACACCGCCTCCGGCTGGCGCCCGAAGCTGTAGAGCCCGGACTCGTCGAAGTAGGCGGCGACGAAGTTGGGATCGTTCTTCGGCAGGAACCGATAGGGGCCGTAGTCGAAGCTCTCGCCGGTGATGTTCATGTTGTCGGTGTTGAGCACGCCGTGGACGAAGCCGGCCGCCATCCACCGCGCCGCCAGCTGCGCGGAGCGGCCGATCACGGCGGCTAGGAGCGCCGTCGGCCTGTCCTCGGCGTTTCCCAGCTCTGGGTAGTAGGTCTCGATCACGTAGTCGATCAGCGTCCCGATCAGGTCCGCGCGGTCGAAATAGGCGTGCCGCTGGAACGTGCCGAAGCGGATGTGGCTGTGCGAGAGCCGCGTCAGCACCGCAGAGCGGGTGGGGCTGGGTTCGTCGTTGCGCTGTAGCGCTTCGCCGGTCTCGATCATCGAGAACGAGCGGGAGGTGGGGACGCCCAGCGCCTCCAGCATCGCCGTCGCCAGCACCTCGCGCACCGCGCCCTTCAGCGTCAGCCGCCCGTCGCCGAAGCGCGAATAGGGCGTCTGGCCCGAGCCCTTGGTGCCGAAGTCGAGCAGCCGATCGGTCTCGGCCTCGCGCAGCTGGGCGTAGAGGAAACCCCGGCCGTCGCCGAGGTCGGGGTTGTAAACCCGGAACTGGTGGCCGTGGTAGCGCATGGCCAGCGGCTGGGCCTGGTTACCCGGCAAGGGCTCGAACCGCGCGAAATGAGCGCGCCATTCCTCGTCGGTGAGACCTTCCAGGCCGAGCGTCGCGGCCGCCCGGTCGTTGCGGTAACGGATCAGGGCCTGCGGGAACAACGCCGGCGTCGCCGGATCGGCGAACTCAGGCCCCAGCGTCTCGAAGCGCGGGTCGGGGCGATAGGCGGGCGAGAGCGGCATCGGCGCCAGATGCGCCCCAAGCCGCGGCGCGGCAAGCTCAGGCGCCGGTCTGCGCTTGAATCGACCGGTTTTCAGTGGCGCCAGACTCACCAGCCGGGGCGCTGAACGCCGCCTGCAGCGCTTCGAACAACCTGCGGAACTCGATGGGTTTGGTCACGACATCATCCATGCCGGCCGCCCGATATTCGGCGAGCTGATGCGACATGGCGTTGGCGGTCAGGCCGATGATCGACGTTCGGGCCCGGTTGCCCTCGGCCTCCAGTCTGCGCACGGTCCGCGTCGCTGTCGGACCGTCCATGACCGGCATCTGGACGTCCATCAGGATGGCGTCCCATGAGCGCTCCCGCCACGCCTTCACGGCGTCGGCGCCGTTCTCGACCATGACCGGTTCGATGCCGGCTTGCTTGAGCAAGGTCTTCAGGACGAGGCGGTTGACCGCGTTGTCTTCCGCAACGAGGAGCCGGATCCCGCTGAGGGAACCGGGCGTCTGGCTTTGAGCGACCTCTGGAGCGCTCGACGCCTCTTGCATAAACCGGACCCGTTCCAGCGGCAGAAGGACGGTGAACACCGACCCGCGGCCTGGCTCGCTGTGGGCCTCGACCGAACCGCCCATCAGTTCGGCCAACTCGCGGCAGATCGCCAACCCAAGACCGGTGCCGCCGAAGCGGCGCGTTGTCGAAGAATCGGCCTGGGTGAAGGCTGTGAAAAGGGAAGAGAGCGTCTCGGCGGACATGCCCACGCCGGTGTCGCTGACGACGATGCGCAGCCCATCTGTCATGGGGAAGCTGTCTATCCGCACCTCTCCCACCTGGGTGAACTTCAACGCGTTCGAGGTGAGGTTGTTGAGGATTTGCCGCAGCCGGGTCGGGTCGCCGCGGTAGGCGCCTGCGGCGGCGCCCAACTCAAGAACCAGTGACACGTCCTTCTCGGCGGCAAGGCTTTCAAAATTGGAGTGAACGCTCCGGGCGACCTCGCCGAGATCGAACTCGATATCCTCGAGTTCGATCTTGCCCGCCTCGATCTTCGAAATGTCGAGGATGTCGTTGAGGATGCCAAGCAGGGCCACGCCGGACTTGCGCAGCACGTCCAGGCGTTCGCGTTGCGCGTCGGACAGGTCGTCGGCGTCCATGGCCTGGGCCATGCCCAGCACGCCGTTCAGCGGCGTGCGAATTTCGTGGCTCATGGTCGCCAGAAAGGCGCTCTTGGCCCGGCTGGCGGCCTCGGCCTCGTTCTTGGCCGCCAGCAGCTCTTGCTCTGCGTTCTTGCGTGCGGTGACGTTCTGCATCGCCCCGACCAGCCGGCTCGGATTTCCGGCTGCGTCGGCGAACAGTTTGACGGCGCATTGCGCCCAGAGTTCCGCGCCGTCCGTGCGGTTGATCCGGAATTCCGGACGAAAAGGCGCGCCGGTCTCCTGATGCTTCCGCCATTCGGCCACGACCCTGGGACGATCCCGAGGATCGACGATGGAGAAAATGTCATCGCCGACGTTGTCGAAATCGTAGGCGCCATTGTTCACCTGGTGGAGATCGAAGAACGGGTCCTCGGCGCCCGCCTTGATCAGTTCACGCCGGCGATAGTCCATCTCCCAAACGCGGACGTCGGCGAGAGTGAGGGCGAGGCTGAGCCTCTCTTCGGAACGCTCGCTCTGTTCGAACGCCGCGTCGCGCTCGCGGACCGACTGCGCCCTGGCCCATTCATCGGCGATGAAATCGGCCAGATCCTTCAGCCGCCTGGCCTTGGAGGGGTCGAAGGCCTGCGGCTCCAGCCCGGAGACGCTGAGAACGCCCGGCCGGGAGCCATCCCGGAGTGAGATGGGCACGGTGGCGTTGAAGCGCAGGTGCGGCGGCCCGGTCACCAGGGGATGGCTCGCGAAGCGAGGATCGAGCTTTCCGTCCTCGACCCAGAACAGTTCGCCGCTTGCGAGCACCGCTTCGGCAAAGGGGTCGTCGGCCGGGAGTTCATTCGCGCGCCGGCTGCGCCACACGCGTCCCTCGTGGATCAGGATCACCGACGCATCGGCGGAGGCGAACATCCCGCGGGCCAGTCGGGTGGCGCGCTCGAACACCGCCAGGGACATGTCGAGCCCGAACGGCTTGTCGCTCGGCGAGCGGTCCTCAGCGCCTGCGGTCGGCATGCCGGATCAGATTGCCACGCCAACGGCGGCGTCGGGCCTCAGATGAGGTTTCGCAGGAGGTCGATTCATGCTCCCAGTCCCACGCGCAGAATCGCGCAAGATCTAGACGGCCAGGAGATAACAAATCCTGACGGGCCAACAGAAGTGCTGGGGGTCTAGGGCCCAATCTAGATATTCTTTGGTGCGGTCCTGCTAGCAACTCGCCTGCGACAATCTGTCCATGCGCGATCCCTCGCCGGCGTTCTGACGGCGACCGAGAGGCAAGGGGTAGCGTGATCTTGCATCCTGCCGGAAGCGGCGCGGCGCCGTTTCGGGCCTGGCGACCTGGGACAGTCGTCGGATTGGAGCCCTGTGGCCGCGCCGGCTCAAAGCCGCTAGCATCCGGATGACGCGTTGCCGGGCGCGGATGGAGGATGTGATGGCCGAAGAGCGCATGCAGTACCTGGGGGTCAACCATGTCGCCCTGGTCGCCCGTGACATGGCCGAGACGGTGGATTTCTACGAGAACGTCCTGGAGATGCCGCTGGTGAAGACCATCGATTTCCCAGGCGGCCGCGGCCAGCACTTCTTCTTCGACTGCGGCGGCGCGGCGCTGATCGCCTTCTTCTGGTTCAAGGACGCGCCGCCCGCGGCGCCCGGGATCGCCTCGATGCACGAGGACGTCAGGGGCAAGGGATCGATGACCGCCCACGCCTCGATGAACCACCTGGCCATCAGCATTCCGCTGGAGAAGTTCGACGACTACGTCCAGCGACTGAAGCGCAAGGGGATTGCGGTCTACGTCATCAACCACGACGACTCGCCCGCCGGCGCGGCGCCGCAGATGCAGGAGGGCGTCTGGATCCGCTCGGTCTACTTCCGCGATCCGAACGGCATCCACATGGAACTGGCGGCGCTGACCCGCGCCTTTGGACCGGACGACGTGGCCCACGATCCGGTCAACGCCGAGGGCAAGCCGGTCTCAAAGAAGAGCCCCGCCCTCGTCTGAGCCGACGCGGCGCCGGTCAGCGCCCGCGTGCGCTATTGGCTTTTGACGTCCCCTGCGGCAACGGCGAAGGATGGCGTCAGGGCCCTTCAGAGGCCTTTCCGCCGGAGGAATGGCCATGAAGGTCGGCGTTTCGCTCTTCGCTCAGAACTATGTCGATTGGGATCGCTTCGAGGCCGAGGAGGCCGGGGCGGGCAGCCTGCCCCAACTGATCCCGGACGCGCAGATCTACCGCGAGCAATTCCACCTGGGAAAGCTCATCGAGCCTCTCGGGTACGACTCGCTGTGGACCGTCGAGCACCACTTCACCCCCTACACCATGGTCAACAACCCGACTCAGTTCCTGGCCTACTTCGCCGGCTGCACCGAGCGGATCGACATGGGGACGATGGTGGTGGTGCTGCCCTGGCACGATCCGATCATGGTCGCCGAGGGCTTCGTCACCCTGGACCACATGCTGGGCGGGCGCAGCCTGAAGGTCGGGCTTGGGCGGGGCCTCGGCATCCGCGAGTACAACGGCCACCGCGTGCCGATGGATCAGTCGCGCGAGCGCTTCAAGGAGAGCCTGGACGTGCTTCGCGCCAGCCTGGCCGATGAGTGGTTCAGCTACGAGGGCCAGTATCATCAGATCGGCCGCACCACCCTGCGCCCGCGCCCGCGCCCGGATTCCAAGCTGCTCGACAATCTCTACATCGCCTGGGGCAGCCCCTCGTCGATGCCGGTGGCGGCGCACGAAAACTGCAAGCCGCTGTTCATCCCCCAGCGCCTCTGGGAGGACCACAAGCGCGAGCTTGGCGAGTACAACCGCATCCGCGTCGAGGAGCACGGCTGGGCGCCGGAGCGGCCGACGGTGGTCTGCTGGGTCTATTGCGCCGAGACCGACGCGGAGGCCGAGGAAGGCGCGCGCCAGCACCTGACCGAATACGGCGACAGCGCGCTGCGCCACTACCAGTTCCTGGGCGAACACCTGCAGGGGCTGAAGGGCTACGAGTACTACGCGCAGATGGCCAAGATGCGCGCGGCCATGCCCGAGGGCGCCGACACCGCCGCCATCTATCTGGCCAACAACATCTGGGGCAGTCCCAAGACCTGCCTGGAGAAGCTGAAGAACGTCAACGACATGATGGGCGCGGACGAGTTCGTGGCGGTGTTCTCGTACGGCTCGATGCCGGTGGAGAAGGCCGAAAAGAGCATGCGCCTCTTCGCCGAGAAGGTGCTCCCGGCCACCCAGGGCTTCGCCCCCGCGCCAGTCCCGATGCTGGTTTCCTAGCCGGAGTTTTCGACGGGCCTGGCGTCCGGTGCGAGGCCGAGCGTGCGGCCGGGATAGCGGCTCTCGTCCTTGAGGGCGACGCCGGTCAGACTCAGCCGCAGGGCCTCGCGAACGTGCCAGGCGATCTTGAACGCCGCCTCGTCGTAGCTGAGCCCCGCCGGGCGGATGTTGGAGATGCAGTTGCGCTCAGCGTCCGTGCGGCCGATCCGTGGGGCAAAGGTGAGATAGGCGCCAAGGCTGTCGGGCGACGACAGGCCCGGACGCTCGCCGATCAGCACCACCGCCATCCGGGCGCGCAGCCGCTCGCCGATCTCGTCGCCCAGGGCCACGCGCGCCTGGCTGGCCAGCACTACCGGCGCCAGCCGCCAGGGCGCCGCCTTCGCCAGCGGCAGCAACGCCGCCAAGAGCGGCGCCGCGTGAGCGTGAACGGCAGCGCTGGAAAGGCCATCGGCGACGATCACCACAAGGTCGGCGCCGCTTCCTCTCTCGAGGTCCAACCGCGCCTGGCTCTCCGCCGACAGGCGCCGGCCAAGATCGGGCCGGCGGATATAGGTCGCACGGTCGGCGGCGGCGCTGGCCACGGTCACGCTGGCCAGGCCCAGGGCCTCGATCCGGCCAGCGACCAGCGCCGCATCGAAGGGCGTGTGGACCGCGTCGCGCGCCCGCGCGTGATCGAGGGCGAAGGCCAGCACCTCGCGGGTCGGCAGGCTGGACCCCGACCGGCCGAGCGCGATCCGCGCCGGCGTCAGCGCCCTCAGCCGCGCCCAGGGATCGGGCGGAACCGGCGCGCTCATGGCCGGCGCGTCGCCGCGGGCGCTCCGGCCAGCAGCGGGTGGCCAGCGGAGGCGGAGGTGAGCCGCCCGTTGGCGTCGGTGAGCCGCAGCTGACGCAGCCACGCCTCGAACTCCGGCGCCCGCTTCAGGCCCAACAGTTCACGGACATAGAGCGCGTCGTGAAACGACGTGGACTGATAGTTCAGCATCACGTCGTCGGCGCCTGGCACGCCCATGATGAACGTCACCCCGGCGCACGCCAGCAGGGTCAGGAGCACGTCCATGTCGTCCTGATCGGCCTGCGCATGATTGGTGTAGCAGACGTCGCACCCCATCGGCGCGCCCATCAGCTTGCCGCAGAAGTGGTCCTCCAGCCCGGCGCGGATGATCTGCTTGCCGTCGTAGAGGTATTCCGGACCGATGAAGCCGACCACGGTGTTGACCAGCAAGGGCTCGAAGGCCCGGGCCACCGCATAGGCCCTGGCCTCCGCGGTCTGTTGATCCAGGCCCTGGTGCGCGCCCGCCGACAGGGCCGAACCCTGACCGGTCTCGAAGTACATGACGTTGTCGCCAACCGTTCCGCGCTTCAGCGAGCGGGCGGCGTCGTGACCTTCGCGGAGCATCGCCAGGTTGACGCCGAAGCTGGCGTTGGCCGCTTGCGTGCCGGCGACGGATTGGAACACCAGGTCCACCGGCGCGCCCTCTTCGATCATCGCGATGGCGCCGGTGACGTGGGTGAGGACGCAGCTTTGGGTGGGGATCCGGAACTGGCGGATCAGATCGTCCAGCCGCCGCACGATTTCACCCAGCGCCGCCGGGCTATCGGACGCCGGATTGACGCCGATCACCGCGTCGCCGCAGCCATAGGCGAGGCCGTCGAGCACCGAGGCGGTGATCCCGTCCAGGTCATCGGTGGGATGGTTGGGCTGCAGCCGCACGGCCATGGTTCCGGGTAGGCCGAGCGTGCTGCGAAAGGCGGTGGTGACCTTGCACTTGGCCGCCGCCAGGATCAGGTCCTGGTTGCGCATCAGCTTGCTGACCGCCGCGGCCATCTCCGGCGTTACGCCCGGCGCCAGGCTGGCGAGGGTCTTGGTGGTGGTGGTCTCGCTCAGCAGGAAGTCGCGGAAGTCGCCAACGGTGAGCGACGCGATCGGCGCGAAGGCCGCCGCGTCGTGCCCGTCGCAGATCAGCCGGGTGACCTCGTCGGTCTCGTAGGGAACGAGCGGCTGGGCGAGAAAGCTGGCCAGCGGCTCGTCGGCCAGACGCATGCGCGCGGCCACAGCTTCCTCGGCCGAGCCGGCGGCGACGCCGGCCAGCCGATCGCCGGACCGCGCGGGCGTGGCCTTGGCCATCAGGTCCTTCAGGTCGTCGAAGACCCAGGTCGTGGCGCCGATGGTCTGGCGAAAACTCATCGTCCTTCGTTCCGCAACCTATGCCGTCGGATCGGCGCCGATCTGCACCAGCATCTTGCCGAAATTGCCGCCGCGCAGCATCTCGGCGAAGGCGACCGGCAGGGTCTCGATGCCCTGGCGCAGGTCTTCGCGATACTTCACCTCGCCCGCCGCCACCTGGGGCGCCACGGCGCGGAGGAACTCGTCGTGGTGGCCTTCGACGAAATCGCCGACGAAGAGATCGCGCACGGTGACGTCCCTGGCCTTGAACACGTTCTCGCCGCGCTTCATCAGGGCGGCCCTGGCGTCGGTTCCGGCGGCGTCGCCGTAGTGGGCGATGAGGCCGCAGATGGTCATCCGGGCGCCGGGGTTGAAGAGCGGCAGGACAGCGTCGAACACCGCCCCGCCCACGTTCTCGAAATAGACGTCGACCCCGTTCGGGCAGGCCGCGCGCAGATCCTCGGCGAAGGTGGGGCTGAGGTGCGAGACGCAGGCGTCGAAGCGCAGCGTCTCGGTCACGAACCGGCATTTCTCTTCGCGCCCGGCGATCCCCACCACCCGCGCGCCGGCCAGCCGCGCCAACTGGCCGGCGATCTGGCCGACGCCGCCGGAGGCGGCCGACACCACAGCCGTCTCGCCCTTCTTCGGATTGGCCAGCAGGATCATCCCCGCATAGGCGGTCAGGCCCAGCATCCCCAGCACGCCCACGGCCAGCGAGATGCGACCCTGCGCCGGGTCGAGCTTGCGTGGGATCATGTACGAGGGGCGCTGAACGCCCTCGCCCATGAGGGCGTACTCGCTCCAGCCGTTGGTGTTGAAGACCAGATCGCCGGGCGCGAAGCCCTCCATCCGGCTCTCGACCACCTCGGCCACCGTGCGCGCATGGCAGGGCGCGCCTGGCGCCTCGACGCCGCGCTTTTTGTAGCCCCACTGATAGGGATCCAGCGACACATAGATCGTCCGCGTCAGCGCCTGGCCGGGCCCGGGCTCGGGGATCGGTCCGTCGTGCAGGGTGAACGTGTCAGCCTGCGGCCACGGGCCGAGCGGCTTGCCAGAGAGGGTCCAGTATCGGTTCATCGGCGTCTCCCAACGTCTCTTAGACGTGGCCAAGCCCGGAGCTTTGCAGAGTGTGCGTGACAGGGCCAGCATCGCCATCTCATACAATGGCGCCGCGCGGTAAGGAGGCGAGGTTGGAAGCCGACGAACTGGAGGATCTGGTGGCCCTGCTGGCGCCGCTGCTGCGCTCGCTGGAGGTCCTCGGCTTCATCGCCCGCCATCTGAACCCGCCGGACTTCCAGGCGGTGATGGAGGCCGCCGGCGAGCCCGACTCCGACTTGCGCTCGGTGCGCGCACGGCTGGATGGGTGGCCCGAACGCCTGGCGGGCCTGCGCGAGCGTCTGCAGCGCGCCAGCGACGAGGCGCTGGCCGCCTTCGCGGGGCTGCGGAGCGCCCAGGACCTGCGCGATATCTTCCGCGCTCTCGGCCATCCGGCGCGCGCGCAGGAAGCGCTCTATCCGCTCGCCGCTGACCTGCCCCCCGTGAACCGTTTCTTCCTCGAGCCGGCGCGCCGCGACGACACGGCGCTGCAGGAACGCCTGGCGGACGCCGAGGCGGCCGAGGACACCGGCGTGCACCATGAAGGGGGTGAGCCGGGCGCGCGCGGCGGCTTTTCGCTGTACGTCCCGGAGTACTATTCACCGGACCGCGCCTGGCCGCTGGTGATGGCGCTGCATGGCGGGAGCGGCAACGGCCGCGCGTTCCTGTGGAGCTGGCTGCGCGACGCCCGCAGCCATGGCGCAATCCTGGTCGCGCCGACGGCGAGCGGCGAGACCTGGGCGCTCAGCGGACACGACACCGATACGCCGAACCTGGCGCGGATCCTGGACTATGTGCGCGACCGCTGGCGGATCGACCCGGCGCGGCTGCTGCTGACCGGCATGAGCGACGGCGGCACCTTCGCCTATGTGAGCGGCCTCGAGCCGGGTTCGCCCTTCACCCACCTGGCGCCGGTCGCCGCCTCGTTCCATCCGGTGATCGCCCAGATGGCGGACCCGGAGCGGATCGCCGGCCTGCCGATCTTCCTCACCCACGGGGTCCAGGACTGGATGTTCCCGGTGGACGTGGCCCGGCAGGCGCGCCAGGCCCTGACGGCGGCCGGCGCGGACGTGACCTATCGCGAACTCGAAGATCTCAGCCACTGCTATCCGCGCGAGATCAACCCGCAGATCCTGGCCTGGCTGGGCGAACGCTAGGCGCCATCGCCGCGCCCCGCCTCAGCTGATGCGCGCGCGGATCTCACCGCGGGCTCGGTAGAGCTCCCAGAATTTGTTGGCGATGGTCGAGCTTTCGATGCCGCCATCGCCGCCAGTCGCCGTTCCCTTGACGGCGCCGGCGATCATCACCTCGCCGATGTAGACGCCCTCGTCCTTCAGCCGCGCAGCGAGCAAGCCGACCAGCTTGTGCTTGGCCGCGTTGGCGAGCGCGAGGCCCATGACATTCATGTTGGTCGCCAAGGCGTCGATCGGCGGCGCAATTTCGCCGAACGCGCCGTTGGTGACGAGCACGGCGCCATCTCCAGCGCCCTTCAGATCAGGCAAAGCCTCCTGAACGGCGGCGAGGAGTCCCACGATGGCGACGTCAAAGACGCCCGGCACGGCGGCCGGATCGGTGGTCAGGAGATTGCCCGCCTGGCCGTTGTTGAAGGCGTTCCAATGGAGAACGGTAATCGGCCCCAGCTCGGCGCGGGCCTTGCCGATGGCGCTTCGAATGGCGGCGGGGTCGCCCGCATCGGCCGGGAACCTTGCCGCCGCGATGCCTTTCGCCTTCAGCGCCGCGACCCCGGCGGCGAGCCGTTCCTCATTGCGCGCGACGAGCGCGACGGAGAAGCCTTCCCGGCCGAACTTCTCGGCGACGGCGGTCGAGACCCCCGGACCGAACCCGACGACGACGATGGTCTTTGGCATGCTGGTTTCTCCGTAGCGCCGTCACCGGCTCTGGCCGGCCATCGATTAGGCGATCACTTCGACGGGTTGCCGATGAACGGCAGCGGCCCGTTGCTGGCATAGGTGGGAAGCTGACCGTTCCACTTCTCGATGGCGCGCAGCTGGATGATCTCCGGGTTGGTCCGCAGCGACGCGGCGATCAGCTGGTTGGCCTGAGCATCGCCCTTGGCCTGTTCGACCTTGGCCTGGGCGTTCGCCGTCGCCGTCGCCACGTTGGCCTGGGCGGCCAGGGCCGCCTGCTCATTGGCGATGCGCAGGTTTATCTGATCGTGCACGGACTGCGGCAGACGCAGCGTTCCGGCCCAGAACAGCTTCTCGATGTTCAGGCCATAGGGTGCGAAGTAGCGCGCCACATCGCTCTGAACCTGGTTGAGCAGCGCTTCCTTCTTGGGACCGTAGATCTCCTCGACGCCGAGGACGCTGGCCTGGTCGTTGAGCGAGTTGCGGATCGCGTTGCGGATCTGATTGGCGACGAGGCCGGTCGCGTCTGTGC
Organism: Caulobacterales bacterium; assembly: GCA_044445785.1. Classification (GTDB taxonomy): domain Bacteria; phylum Pseudomonadota; class Alphaproteobacteria; order Caulobacterales; family Caulobacteraceae; genus Acaudatibacter. The sequence goes on along the minus strand of JBIOEF010000012.1, from coordinate 3,672 downwards.
GGAACTTCGAATAGAGCTTCGGCGCCAGTTCCGGATTGACCGAGTAGCTCACGCCGATGTCGGCGGAGATGTTGAGGCCGTTCTTGTCGTTGAAGGTGAACTCCTCGTTGTTCGCCGATCCCTCGTTCGCCGAGGCCGTGTAGGTGTAGGTCTGGGTGAACACCGGGTATTCGATGATGTTGGTGCCGAAGGGCGTGAAGTAGGTCCCCACCTGCAGCGGCTCGGCGGAGACGCCGGCGCCGGAGCCGAACTGGTTGATCTTGATGCCGACGTGCCCTGGTTTGACCTGACCACAGGCGGCGAGCGCCAGCGTCAAGGCGCTGACCAGCAGGATGCGCTGTTTCACTTGGACCCTCCTTCTGCTTTGTGGAATTTCGTCGGGAAGCGCCGGCAATCGAGCACCAGCTGAACGCCGACGACGGCCATCACGATCGGCGTTGCGATCGCCAGGAGGATGGCCAGCCACAGGTAGGCGTCGTTGTGCGCGTTGATCAGCCTGGGAATGAAGTAGCCCGCCAGCGCCAGGAGCGCGATCGCGAGGACCGCGACCCTCAGCACCGTGGCGATGACGAAGTTACGGATCGCCCTTATCCCGTCGTCGGTCATGACCGTCCTCCGCATTGACGCGTGTATCGGCGCGTTTCGCGCCACAGTCCATTGAGGGGCTTCGACGGGCAAGCTTCGCTCCCGAGCCGCCGCCCACGTCGCTGACTGCGCTGACCGGGAGCCGCTGGATCCGGCGGTCGTTTCGCCCGTCCGCCGGCGCGTGGTAACCCAGGAGCCATGCGGCGGTTGACGCTGAACTATCTGAGGACCGAGTCCGGCTCGGGGCTGATCCTGGTGGGCGCCGCGGTCCTGGCGATCGTCGCCGCCAATTCGCAATACGGCGACGCCTATTTCGCCCTCGTCGCCACGCCCATCCCCGTTCGCATCGGCGGCTTTGTCGAGACGCTGAGCCTCGCCGGCTGGGTGACCGGCGGACTGATGGCGATCTTCTTCCTGGTGCTGGGGATGGAGCTCAAGTTCGAGCTGCTTCGGGGCGAGCTTTCCAACCCACGGCGCCTGGCGCTGCCGGCGCTGGCGGCGCTGGGCGGCGCCGTAGCGCCGGCGCTGATCTATCTTGGGCTCAACCAGGCCCCGGGCGGGATGACGCACGGCTGGCCCATCGCCAGCGCCACCGACGTCGCCTTCGCCCTGGCCGTGCTGGCGCTGGCCGGGCCGCGCCTGCCGCACTCGCTGCGGGTGCTCCTGATGAGCGTCGCCATCGCCGACGACCTGGCCGTGGTCAGCCTGACCGCGGTGCTGGACGCCGGGAGGATCCACTGGCCTATGCTGGCGGGCGCGCTCGCCGTGCTGGCGCTGCTGGCGATGCTCTCGCGCTGGCGGCGGGCGCCCTTCGTGTTCTACGCGGCCGGGTTCGTCATGGTCTGGGCCTTCGTTTTGAAGTCGGGGCTGAACACCTCGCTCGCCGGCGTCGCCTGCGCCTTCGCCGTTCCCATCGGCACGCGGCGTCCGGGCCAGGAGAGCCTGCTGAAGTACTTCATGGACAGCCTCCACCCCTATGTGGCGTTCGCCGTGCTGCCGCTCTTCGCCTTCACCGCCGCCGGCTTTTCCTTGGGCGACATCAGCCCGGCGCAGCTGGTGGCGCCGGTCCCGATCGCCATCGTGCTGGCGCTTTGGCTCGGCAAGCCGCTGGGCGTCTTCGGCCTTTCGATCCTGACCATGACGCTGAAGATCGCGCGCCGGCCGACGGGCGCCCTGTGGGTCGAGATCCTGGGCGTGGCCATGCTGTGCGGCGTCGGCCTGACCGTCAGCCTGTTCCTCTCGGGCGTCACCCTCGGCGGAGGACCGGCGCAAGGCCAAGCCGCGGTGCGGCTGGCGATCGTAGCCGGCTCGGCGCTCTCGGCGCTCAGCGGCGCGGCGTTGCTGGCCTGGGCCCAGGCCCGGCGCGTCGAACTCGGCGAGGAGGATCTCGGCTAGCCGATTGGCCGATTAGCCGACCAGGCGGCCGCGGCCTTCCCAATATGGCTTGCGCAGTTCGCGCCGCAGCACCTTGCCCGAGGGATTGCGCGGCAGCACCTCGATGAAATCCACCGACTTGGGGATCTTGTAGCCGGCGATCAGGCCGCGGCAGTGGCCGATGATCGCGCCGGGATCGGCCGCGGCGCCGGCTTTCAGCACCACCATCGCCTTCACCGCCTCGCCCCAGCGCTCGTCCGGGACCCCGATCACCGCCGCGTCGGCCACGTCCGGATGGGAGAAGATCGCGTTCTCCACCTCGGCCGGATAGACGTTCTCGCCGCCGGAGACGATCATGTCCTTCACCCGGTCGTGGATGAAGAGATAGCCGTCGGCGTCGAAGAAGCCGGCGTCGCCGGAGCGGAACCAGCCCTCGGCGTCGATCGCCTCGGCGGTGGCGTCCGGCCGGTTCCAGTAGCCCTTCATCACCACCGGCCCGCGGATCTGGATCTCGCCTACTTCGCCGACGGCGGCGGGATGATCGGCCGCCCACACGCGCACCTCCGCGCCGATAGAGGGCACGCCGCAGGCGCGCAGGCGCCCGTCTGCGTGGGCCTGGGGCGAGAGATTGGTGGCGATGCCGATGGTCTCGGTGAGCCCGTAGAGCTGGGTGAACTCGGCGCCGAAGACCGTCTGCGCGCGGCGCAACACCTCCTCGGAGATCGGCGAGGCGCCGTAGTAGATCTTCTCCACCGACGCGAAGTCGGCGTCGCTCGCCGACGGATGCTGCATCACCATGTTGATTAGCGCCGGCACCAGGAACACCTGGCGAACGCGGTGCTGGTCGATGTTGGCGATGATCTTTCCGGCGTCGGCCTCGCGCATGACGATGGCCTTGGCGCCCTGCAGCAGCGCCAGCATGCCGACGTTGGCGCCGGCCACATGGAAGAGGGGCATGACCACCAGCACGGCGTCGCCGACGTCGTACTTGGCCCACTGGACCGCGGCGGATTCGAAGAGCGCCGCGTAGTTGCGCTCGGTGAGCTGCACGCCCTTGGGAAGACCGGTGGTGCCGGAGGTGTAGAGCTGGATGACGTCGTCGTCAGGGTCAGCGGCAAGATGCGGGTCGGTCGCCGGATATTGGCCGATCCAGTCGTCGAAGCTGGGCCAGGTCGGATGCCCCGGCTCGAACTGGATCACCCGCCGCACCGCCGGGCAGTCGGCCAGGATGCCGGCGACGGTCTCGGCGTAGTCCGCGCCGCAGACCAGCAAGCCTGCGCCAGCGTCCTTCAGGATGAAGGCGATCTCCGGCGGCGCCAGGCGCCAGTTCACCGGCGTCAGGCAGGCGCCGGCCTTCAGCGCCCCGAACCAGAGGACGAAGAAATCGTCGTTGCCCTTGGCCAGATGGCCGACTCGCTCGCCCGGCTTCACCCCCGCGGCGAGCAGCGCCTGGGCGCACTGGCTCGAGCGTGCGTCGAGCTGGGCGTAGGTGGTCGTGCGGCCTTCGAACCAGAGGGCGAGGTCGTCCGGCCGCTCCCTGGCCTGGCGGCGCGCAATATCGGCGACGCTGGCGTCGATCATGCTTCCTCCCCGCGCTCCCTCCCCCTTGTGGGGAGGGACAGACCGCGAAGCGGTCAGGGTGGGGGAGTCCGGCCCAGCGCGCGGACGCTGACAACGATCGTTGACGCGTCGGACTCCCCCACCCGGGGGGGG